>JADZDM010000007.1 GCA_020851035.1 Gemmatimonadaceae bacterium
GTGGCGGCTGGGGTGGCGGCTGCATCCCGCCACCGCCGCCACCACCGCCGCCACCGGTGCGGTTCTGCTCGCGGATCGCCAGCTCGAGGTTCCACTTGGCGTCCGGGTCATCCGAGCGCGTGCGCAACGCACGCTTGTACGCTGCGACAGCCGCCGCGTAGTACGGGCCCGCCTCGGTGGCAGACGCCGCCCGTGCGCGGCGCAGGTTCGCGAGGCCAAGGTTGAAGAGGGCGCGGAACCGCAGGTCCTGATCCGGCGCGATGGTCACCACCCGCTCCAGTGCCTCGGTGGCCGCCACGACGGAATCCGCCTCGAGCAGCGCCGTGCCGAGGTTGTACTGGGTGCGCAGCGACCGGTCGCCCCGATCGATCCGGGCACGGAGTGCCTGCGCCGACGCCACGTACTGACGCTGCCCGAAGAGTGCGAGCGCATCGGGCGCGCCGCGCTCCTGCGCCGCCAGCGGCGCGCCGTGCGGGGACAACAGCAGCACAGCCAGCACGGCAGCCATCGTCGCCCCGCCGCGGCGATGGGCACGCTCCGCCAGCAGCGCATCGAGCAGCAGGAGTGCGAAGGCCGGCCACAGGAACAGGGCGTACCGCTGGATCGGCGAGGAGCCGGCGTTGTAGACCCGCTCCGTCTGTCGCAGCCGGCGCAGGGCGGCGCGCACGCGGCCGGGTCGATCCGCCGACACGCCATCGACGAAGACGCCGTCGGTCAGCTGTGCGATCCCCTGCAGCGTGGCGGCGTTCGCCCGCGTCACCACCGGCTGGCCATCGAGGTCACGCTTCACCTGGCCGCCGCCCGTCGGGATCGTGCTGCCGGCGGCGGTGCCATAGCCCACCGTCACCACGGCGAGTCGTGCGTCGCGCGCGCCCTTGGCGGCGGCCGCGATCTCCGGCTCATCGTCCCACGTCTCGCCATCACTCATCACCACCACCGCACGGTCGCCACCATCCTGGCTGGCACCGAGGAGCTGCGTGGCCTGCACCAGGCCCTGCGCGACCGCCGTGCCGCCCTGACTCACCATCCCGGGGTCGAGGCCATCGAGAAAGAGCTCGAGGGCATCGTGGTCGGCCGTGAGCGGGGTCAGGATGTAGCTCCGTCCCGCCACCACCAGCAGCGCCACGCGCGCACCGGGCAGCGTGGCCAGCAGCCGGCGCACGTCGGCCTTCATCCGGTCCAGTCGCGACGGTGCCTCGTCGGTGGCCAGCATCGACGCCGACACATCGAGGACGAGCGCGAGGTCGATCCCGACGTCGCGGCGGCGCTCCGCGCGCTCGCCCCACCGCGGTCCGGCGACGGCGATGCCGAGACAGAGTGCGGCGGTGCCGAGCAGCACGGCACGCACGCGCGGCGGCAGCCCGGCCGTCCGGTCCGGGATGAGGCGCTGCACCACCGGCAGGTCGCCCAGGCGCGCGAGCTTCGACCGGCGGCGCGCCTCGGTGCGCCAGCCGACCAACGCCACACCAATGGCCGCCAGCAGCGCGAGCGGCAGCATCCATGCGCGTGCGAACAGCGCCGCGACCAGGTCGATCGTCACGGCAGCGGCCCCCGGCGAAGCAGCACCCACGCCTCCAGCAACAGTGCGGCCAGCGCGACGCTCGCCGGGATGACGTACCACTCCGACCGCGGCAGCGAGCGACGTGCGAGCGTGGGCGTCCGCTCGAGGCGGTCGATCTCGCGCGTCACACGCTCCAGCCCTGCCGCATCGCGCGCCCGGAAGTACCGCCCGCCCGTCGCGCGTGCCACTTCCGTGAGCAGGGCATCGTCGATCTCGACCTTCTGCGTCTCGTAGCGCAGCCCGAACAGGCCGCGGCCCACCGGCACGGGGGCCATGCCCTCGGTGCCGACGCCAATGGCATAGACGCGGATGCCGAACGCCGCGGCCGCGCGGGCCGCGGTGCGCGGATCCACCTGGCCACGGTTGTTCACGCCATCGGTCAGCAGCACCAGCACCTTCGAGCCGCCGCTGGCGGCCCGCAGCCGGTTCGACGCCGTGGCGATCGCCGTCCCGATGGCCGTCCCGTCATCGAGCTGTCCGGGCTGGAGCTGGTCGATGGCCGCCAACACCACCTGGTGGTCCGCCGTGAGCGGCACCTGCGTGAGCGCCTCGCCGGCAAACGACACCACGCCCAGCCGGTCCGACTCACGCAGGCGCACGAACTCCTTCACCTGCGCGCGCGCGACCTCGAGGCGGTTCTGCGGCTGGAAGTCCTCCGCGAGCATCGAGCTCGAGATGTCGAAGGCGAGCATGATGTCGATCCCGTCCTTCGTCTGCCGGCCGGCACCGCCGCGCGAGAACGGGTGCGCCAGCGCCAGCACGCAGGCCGCCAGCGCCACCAGGCGGATGCGCACCAGCCACCGGCGCACGCGGCTGGGCCGCGGCGCCGCCTCGAGCACCACGTCCATCGCCGCGAACGGCAGCGCATCTGCCGCCGCCTTGCGCCGCAGCCACCACACCAGCGGCAGCACCAGCAGCGCCAGCAACGCCCACGGCACCCCGAGGGCGATGCCCAGTGCGTCCCACCACGCCGCGATGCGGTCCATCACGCCGCCCGCTCGCTGCCGCTGGCCCGCAGTCGCGCGATCTCCCGCACCAGCGCACGCGCGTCTCCGCTGACCGACTGCACCACGTCGCGCGTGACGGTCCCCCCACCGAAGCGCACCGCGTCCACCTGCCGCAGCAGGTGCGCCACCTGGCGATCCGGGATGCCCGCCACCGGCTTCATCGCCTCCAGCAGCTCGCTGCCGGTGAGCGACAGCGCCAGCGTGGGCTCGACATCGGCGAGGTACTGGCGAAAGATCTCGGCGGCCAGCGCGGCGTGACGGCCCCCCTCGCCAAGCGCCGGCAGCCCGCGCGCATCGAGCCGCGCGAACGCGAGCTCCGCGCGCTCGAGGGGCGAGAGCGACGGGTCGTCCACCTGCCGGCGACGCGTGCGCCAGCGTTCGGCGAGGAAGACGAGCAGCAGCGCCGCGAGCAGTCCCAGCGCCCACTGCCACCACTGCGCCCACCAGGGTGTGACGTCCGCGAGCAGGTCGCGCGCGGGCTTCGCGACGCGGTCGGCCGTGTCCGCGGGCAGCACCGACCGCACCACCACGCGGGCATCGAACGGCACCGAGAGTTCGCTGGCCTCGCGGCGCATCAGCACCGGTCCGAGGGGGATCGTGAGCACGCCCGGCTGCCACGCGATGAGCCGGTAGCGCACCACCAGCGTGTCGCCACGGCGGGTGGTGTAGGCGGGATCGAGGGGTTCCACGATGCCGCCGGTGTCGGGCACCGCCGGCGGCTGCGCGGTGTGGCCGCGGGGCGGCACCGCCCGCAGCAGCAGCGTGAACGGCTGCCCGACGGTGACCGTCTCCGGCTGCACGCTGGTGCGCACCTGGCCCAGGCTGTCGACGACGGCCACCGGCGCGAAGGCGGGGCCGGCCGGTGGCGCCGGCGCGGCCGTCGTGGCGGGCGCCTGCGCCGGTGCACGACCGGCGAGCAACACGCCCCACAGCGCCGCGCACGCGGCGCGCCGGCTACGCATGGCGTCGCTGCGGCCGCGCGCGCCGGAAGAACGCCAGCAGCGGCTCGACGATGCCGCGATCGGTGTGCAGCGCGACGACGGTCACGCCGGTGCGCGCGAACATCGCCGCCCGCTGCGCATCGAGGCGCTGCGCCGCCGCGGTGTAGCGGTCCCTGAACGCCGCGTCACCGCTGTCCACCTCCACGCGGGCCCCGGACTCCGGGTCCGCGAGCACGAGCACCCCCGCAGCCGGCAGCCGCCGCTCCACCGGGTCGTCCACCGTGATCACCACCACTTCATGCCGCGCCGCCAGCCGGCGCAGCGCCGGCTCGGCGCCGGCGTCACGGAAATCCGAGATCACGAACACGAGAGAGCGATGCGTGAGGTGCCGGCCAGCCTGCTGACAGGCGAGCGCGATGTCGGTGCGACGCCCCTGCGGGCGCAACGCCAGCAGGTCACGCAGCACACGCAGCCCGTGCCGACGGCCCTTGGCGGGCGGCACGGCATGCTCGATCCGGTCCGTGAACGCGAGCAGCCCGACGCGGTCGTTGTTGCGCAGCGCGGAGAGGCCGAGCACGGCGGCCACCTCGAGCGCCACGTCGTCCTTGAAGCGGGTGCGGGTGCCGAAGTGCGCCGAGGCGGAGCAATCCACCAGCAGCAGCACCGTCAGTTCCCGTTCCTCGACGTAGCGCTTGACGTACGGCTTGCGCAGCCGCGCGGTCACGTTCCAGTCGATGCTGCGCACCTCGTCGCCGGGCTGGTACTCGCGCACCTCCGAGAACTCCATGCCCTGCCCCTTGTAGACCGAGCGGTACTCGCCGGCGAACGTGGAGTTCACCAGGCGGCGCATGCGCAGCTCGAGGCGGCGCACCTGCTCGAGGATCTCCAGCGGGGCCGGCGCGCCGAGGGCGGCCGCAGCCGTCGGTGCCGGCGTTCGCACCGCTGGTGCGGAGCGGCGCCAGCGGAGGATCACGGCGCGGCCACCGCCGCCAGGATCCGGCGCACGATCTCGTCGCTCGAGATGTCCTGCGCCTCCGCCTCGAACGTCGTCATCACGCGGTGGCGCAGCACGTCGGGCGCGATCGCCTTGACGTCGTCGGGCAGCACGAAGGTGCGGCCCCGGAGGTACGCGTGGGCGCGGGAGGCCTGGGCCAGCGCGATGGTCGCACGCGGCGAGGCCCCGTACTCCACCAGCGGCACCAGGTCGGGCAAGCCCGCTTCTGCCGGACGACGCGTGGCGTGCACCAGCTCCACGATGTAGTCCATGATCCGCTCGTCGAGGTGCAGCGCCGCGATCTCGCGCCGGGCCGCGAGGATCGTCTGCGGCGAGGCGGCGTGCGAGACCGGGATCTCCTCGCCCGACGCCATGCGGCGCATGATCTCCTTCTCCTCGGCGCGCGTCGGGTACTCCACGCGCAGCTTGAGCATGAAGCGATCGACCTGCGCCTCGGGCAGCGGGTAGGTGCCCTCCTGCTCGATCGGGTTCTGCGTCGCGAGCACCAGGAACGGTTCCGCCAGCGGGTAGGTCGTGCCGCCGATCGTGACCTGGCGTTCCTGCATCGCCTCGAGCAGCGCACTCTGGACCTTGGCCGGCGCGCGGTTGATCTCGTCGGCGAGCACGATGTTGGCGAAGATCGGGCCCGGCTTGGTGCGGAACTCGCCGGTCGCCTGGTCGAAGATCTGGGTGCCCACCACGTCGGCCGGCAGCAGGTCCGGCGTGAACTGGATCCGCCGGAAGGTCGTGTGGATGGTCTCCGCGAGCGTGCGCACGGTGAGCGTCTTGGCGAGGCCCGGCACGCCCTCCAGCAGCACGTGGCCGCCGGTGAGCAGGCCGATGAGGAGTCGCTCCACCATCGCCTCCTGCCCCACGACGCGCCGCGCCACCTGCGCCAGGATCGCCTGCACGGCCGCCGACCCCGTGGGGGCCGCCGCCGGAAGTGGCACCGCCGTCATTCGCGCGCTCTCCGCCTGAGTGTTGTCGCTAGCCACCACGCACGGCGAGCCCGCGCATCTCGATCGCCGTCAGCGGCCGCCACTTGCCGCGCGGCAGGTCACCGAGGTTCACGGGCCCGAACGTCACGCGCCGCAGCGTCTCGACCGCCAGTCCCACCGCCTCGCAGAGCCGGCGCACCTCCCGGTTCCGCCCCTCGTGCAACGTGAGCGTGAGCAGCCACTTGCTGCGCCCCAGCTTGTCCACACTCGCCGCGTCCACCAGCACCAGCCCGTCGTCCAGCTCCACCCCGTCCTGCAACTGGTCGAGGGCCTCCATCGCGGGTCCCTGCACCACCGCCTCGTAAGTCCGCGAGACTTCGCGGCTCGGGTGCGTGAGCAGGTGTGCGGCACGACCGTCGCTCGTCATGACCAGTACCCCCTCGGTCATGTAATCGAGCCGTCCGACGTAGGTGAGTCCCGGCACGGCCGGCACCAGGTCGAAGACGGTGTCGCGTCCCTCGGGATCGGTGCGCGTGGTGACCACGCCCGCCGGCTTGTTCAGCACCAGCCACGTCACCGTCTCGGCCATCTTCACGCGGTTGCCGCCGAGCACCACCACGTCCGACTGTGGATCGACACTCGACCCGAGCGTGGCGACGACGCCATTGACCGTCACCTTGCCCTCGGTGATGAGCGACTCCGCCTGGCGACGTGAGGTGACGCCGGCGCGGGCGAGGAAACGCTGCAGCCGCATCGTCTCGCGCGCATCCTTGGGTGTCTTCACCACGGTCGGCGCGAGTGGTGCCACGGCCCGCGGGGTCGCGGACCTTCCGTCGGCGGCCGGCTTGCGCGGGCTTCGCTTGCGCGGGTCACGCGCCTCGGGCCCCAGCGGCGTGCGCGAGCCCTTCGCGGCGGGGCGCGATGGTGGCTTGACGCCGCGTGGTGCCGGCGCGGCCTTCTGGCCCGACGCGCCGCGCCGGGGCGGCCGGCCCGTCACAGCGGCTGCGGCGAGGGCCGCAGCGCGATGGCGAGTTCGTCGGCACGCGGAAGCTCTTCGAGATGACGCAAGGCGAACTGCTCCAGGAACAGGGGGGTCGTGCCGTACAGCAGCGGACGTCCCAGGCCCTCGGCCCGACCGACCACGTCGATCAGGGCGCGCTCCTGCAACGACTTCAGGATCGATCCCACGGCGACGCCGCGGATCTCCTCCACTTCGGTGCGCCCGATCGGCTGCCGGTACGCGATGATGGCCAGCGTCTCGAGTGCGGCGGCCGACAGGCGCTGCGGCCGCGCCGCGAGTTGTGCACGCTCGATCGCCTCGGTGTATTCGGCGCGGGTCAGGATCTGCCATCCGCCGCCGATCTCCGCCAGCTCCACGCCGTGGCCATCCACGTCGTAGTGCTCGCGCAGCGTGTCCAGCGCCGACGCGATCTCGGCCGGACTCGCCTCGGGGGCGAGCGCCTTCAGCTCCTCGACGGGAATCGGTCGCGGGCTCGCGAAGAGCGCCGCCTCAAGCAGCTTCACCAGGGGAATCATTCTGAATCTCGACGGACGCGAAGGCGCGAGGCTGCGCGAGCCGCAGCTCCCCCAGCTTCGCCAGTTCCAGCAACGCCAGCAACATCGACAGGATCTGCCACGGTTCCGCGTCCCGGGCCACCAGGTCGCTCCATCGTGCGGCGCGGCGGGTGGCGATCAGCGTGCGCACGGTGGCCAGCGCGCCGGCCACATCCAGCGTGCGCGCCACCACCGTGTGCACCGTCGGCTCCCGCGTCACGCGCAGGATCCGATCCACCGCCGTCAGCAGCTCACCCAGCGACAGCGAGAGCGGCGCGGCCACCGTCTCACCCGTCTCGGGCAGGTAGGCGCGCGCGAACCGGCTGCGGCGCTCGTCGCCGCGACGCTCGAGGATGTCCACCACCTCGCGCATCTGCTGGTACTCGAGCAGCCGGCGCACGAGTTCCGCGCGCGGATCCTCCCAGGTCTCCGCCTCACCGTGGCGCGGCAGCAGGAGCTGCGCCTTGATGCGCAGCAGCCGCGCCGCGAGCTCCAGGTACTCGGCCGCGTCGTTGAGCTGCAGCACCCGGATGCGCAGCAGGAACTGCTTCGCGATGTGGGCGATCGGAATGTCGTAGATGTCGACCTTCTCGTCGCGGATCAGCGAGAGCAGCAGGTCGAGCGGGCCGGCGTAGGCCGGCAGGTCGACCACGAAGTGGTTCGGAGCCTCCACCACGTCGTCCGGCCCGGCGGCGGGGACGCCCGCCGCCGCGATCGCTTCCGGACTCATGCGCACCCCACGAGGCACCGGCGCTGTGACGGACGGCGGGGCCCGGCTGGCGTGCGGAACGGCGGGCAGTGGGTCACGCGGGGGGAGGCGGGACGACGGAAGGACGGGCCGGTCCGCCGGGTGGCGGCGATGTCACCCGGCTGGAGGGCAGCAGGGCAAGCTAAGATGCCCGCCGGTTCCGGCCAACCCGCACCGGAAGATTGACAGGACGGTCCTGCTCCCTATCTTTCGCGGTTCGCCCAAGATGGGCGAGTCGTGTTCATTTCCTGAATTGGAGTCATCGGTGCCGAACATCGCCTCCGCAAAGAAGAACATGCGGAAGTCGCGTGCCGCACAGGCACGCAATCGCGCGCAGCGTTCCGCGCTGCGCACCGCCCTCAAGAAGGCCAAGGCAGAGGGCGCGTCGGCCGAGGTGCGTGGCGTGGCAACCACGTTGCTCGATCGTGCAGCCCGCAAGGGCTTGATCCACAAGAATGCGGCCGCCCGGCAGAAGAGCCGGATGGCCAAGCGCGCCAACGCCGCAGCCGCCTGAACGTCCGCTGCGTCGTCATGAAACACAGAAGGGCGAACCTCGCGGTTCGCCCTTCTGCATTCCAGGACCTGCGCCGCGCGGTCTACAGGACGGCCAGTTCTCCGCCGCAGCGCTCGCAGTACCACTCGGTGGCGTAGTTCATGGTGCCGCACTCGGCACACCGGAGCGTCTTCGCCGCGTCAGCCGAGGACGGGGTTCCGGGCGGGGTCGCCGCCGCCACGGCGGAGGCGGGCGAGTCGGACACGATGCGGAGCGCCGGTGCCTCCGGTGCCCGCGAGCTGTTGTCCACCGAGGGCGTCGCGGCCGCCTGGCGGAGGAAGCCCATGTCGTCGGCGGGCCGGCGTTCCGGTGCGGACGCCGCCTCGGGGCGGTAGGCCGCGGGGGCGGGTGCCGGGGCCGGGGCCGGGGCGGAACGCACCGGCTCGGGGGCTGCCGTCGGGGCTGCCGCCATCGCCGCGTTCACGGCCGGCGTCGGGGAATCGGCCGCCGTGGTGGCGGAGACCGGGGCCGTGCCAGCATCACCGAGGGCGCGGGCCCGCTGGGTGGCGTCGTGCGCCGCGGCCAGGCCGCGCTGCACGTTCGCCAGGTCCGTGGCGATCTGCTCCCGGTCCTGCGCCAGGCGCGCGAGCTGTGCCTCATGGCCCACGCGAACCTGGCTCCACTGCTCGTCATCGAACTCGCCCACCATGTGACGCAACTCACCCTCGGCATGCTCGTCGCGACAGGTCTTCTCCTGCGCCGCGAGCGCCGCGTCACGCGACTGGTGCTCGGCCAGCGCCTTCTCGAGTTCCGGCGTGTGCACCGTGAACCCCTGCAGCACGGTCCGCAGGCGCGAGATATAGTCATTCCGCACCTTTTCCAGCACATGCGGCGGCACGTCGGCCTTGCTCGCGAGGGCGGTGATCCAGCCCTCGTATTTCGAGCGTTCCCCGATCAGCGCGCTGACGGCTTCGAGCGCGTTCGTCACGTCAGTCATCCCTTGATCTCCTGGTGAGCGACCCCTGGGGCCGCATCGGTGCGGGCCCCTCGCCGGGCCGCGCGCAGCGCGTCACACGCTGTCCCCTCCAACGTAACCACACGGCCGAGCTGGCGCGCCAGATGGATCATCCGGGCACCATGCTCCAGGCTCTCCATCGCGAAGTGCGCGTCCTGCAACGATCGCCCGAGAGACACGGCGCCGTGGTGCGCGAGCAGGACGACATCGTGCGTCCGGAAGAACGGCGTCACGACCCTGCCAAGCTCGTCCGTTCCGGGTTGCGCGTATGGAGCAAGCCCGACCGTACCCACCGTGAGCATCAGCTCCGCGAGCACGCCGTCGGGCACCGTCTCGCCCACGAGCGTGAACGCGGTGGCCGTCACCGGATGCGCGTGCACGACAGCCATTACGTCGGGCCTCGCAGCGTAGGCCGCGAGGTGCAGGCCCAGCTCACTCGAGGCCCGCTCCCGTCCCGCGAGGTGTGCGCCCGAGAGCGAGACTTCCACGAGGTCGTCCACGTCGAGCGACCCCTTCGCGAAACCGGCGGGCGTGACCAGCAGCCTATCAGCGCCGACGCGCAGCGAGACATTCCCGTCCTGGCCGGCGATCAGGCCCCGATCGGAAAGCCGCCGGCACACGTGCACGAGCGCCTCGCGCACCGCGAACGGGGTGCACAGCCGCGGCGGACGTCCGGCGGCGCGTGACACCGGCGGGGCCGTCAGGCGAGTCCGTCGCGGACGTGCACCTGCCGTCCCCCGACGATGCACCGGTCCACACGTCCGCGCAGCGTGCTGCCCAGCCAGGGCGAGTTGCGGCCCTTGCTGCGGAAGTCACTCCCCTGCACCGTCCACGCCGCGGCCGCATCCAGCACGGTGACATCCGCGATCGCCCCGCGCCGCAGCGTGCCCCCCGCCAGGCCGAACACCCGCGCCGGCGCGCACGACATCTTCTCGACGAGCTGCGAGAGCGTGATCGTGCCCGGTGCCACCAGCCACGTCATCAGCACCGACAGCGCCGTCTCGAGGCCCACGATGCCGTTGGGAGCGTCCGCGAACTCGCGGTTCTTCTCGTCGTTGTGGTGTGGCGCGTGGTCAGTGGCCACACAATCGATGGTGCCATCCTTGAGTGCCGCGACCAGCGCGTCCACGTCGCGTTGCGTGCGCAGCGGCGGGTTCATCTTCGCGTTGGTGTCGTACTGCCCGACGCGGTCCTCGGTGAGCGTCAGGTGATGCGGGCACACCTCCGCCGTCACCGGGATGCCGCGCTCCTTGCCCCAGCGGATCAGCTCCACGCTGCCCCACGTGCTCATGTGGCAGAGGTGCACGCGGCCGCCGGTGCGCCGCGCGAGCAGGATGTCACGGATCACCATGATCTCCTCGCTCTCCGACGGGATGCCCTTGAGCCCCAGCCGCGCGCTGATGATCCCCTCGTTCATCACGCCGCCGTGGGCGAGCGTCGGCTCCTCGCAGTGATCCGCCACCGGGATGCCGAAGGTGCGCGCATACTCCAGCGCGGTGCGCATGAGCTGTGCGCTCACCACCGGACGGCCATCGTCGCTCACCGCCACCGCGCCGGCCGCGACCATCTCACCCATCTCGCTGAGCCGGTCGCCGTTCATGCCCACGGAGATCGCGCCGATCGGGTACACGCGCGACGCGTCGGCCTTTGCCGCCTGGGCGCGGATGAACCCCACCGCCGCCTGGTTGTCGGTGACGGGATCGGTGTTCGGCATCGCGCACACCGCCGTGAAGCCACCCGCGGCTGCGGCCCGGGCGCCGGTGGCGATCGTCTCGACGTCCTCGCGGCCCGGCTCGCGCAGGTGGCAGTGCACGTCGATGAAGCCCGGCGTGACGTGGCGCCCGCTGCAGTCGACGCGGATGGCGTCCGCCGGCCCGGCGATGCTGCCGCCGACCGCCGCGACCACGCCATCGACCAGCAGCAGGTCACCGGTGCCATCCAGCCCGATGGACGGGTCGAGCAGGTGACCGCCGGTCAGGAGCAGGGGGCGCGTCGTCATCTCAGGGTCATTCTCCCGCGGCCGTGCCGGCCGTCGCAAGGTCGGGGCGTCCGCCCCGCAGCAGGTAGAGCACCGCCATCCGCACCGCCACGCCGTTCGTGACCTGGTCGAGGATCAGGCTGTGCGGGCCATCGGCCACATCGGAATCGATCTCCACACCGCGGGTCATCGGGCCGGGGTGCAGGATCAGCAGGTCGCGCGGGGCCCGGTCGAGCCGCTCGCGCGTCACGCCGAACACGCGGTTGTACTCACGCAGCGAGGGGATGTAGCCGGCCGTCATGCGCTCGAGCTGCAGGCGCAGGATGTTCAGGGCGTCGGCCCACT
Source organism: Gemmatimonadaceae bacterium (assembly GCA_020851035.1). NCBI lineage: Bacteria > Pseudomonadati > Gemmatimonadota > Gemmatimonadia > Gemmatimonadales > Gemmatimonadaceae > Gemmatimonadaceae bacterium. The sequence continues at coordinate 11,575 of JADZDM010000007.1, forward strand.
CGATCGCGGCCTCGATGCGGTCGAACACGGTCACGCCCAGCGCCTCCTCGGCGCCGTTCGGCAGCAGCGAGCGCGGGCCGCAGACCGCCACCTCGGCCCCCATCTTCCGCAGCCCGTGGATGTTCGAGCGGGCCACGCGACTGTGCAGCACGTCACCGCACAGGCAGACACGCCTGCCCTGCAGCGACCCCCACCGGTCGCGCAGCGTCAGCAGGTCCAGCAAGCCCTGTGTCGGATGCTCGTGCGTCCCGTCGCCGGCGTTGATCACGTTCGACTCGATGCGCTCGGCCAGGAACCGCGCCGCACCACTGGCCTGGTGGCGGATGACGACCATGTCGATCTTCATCGCCTCGAGGTTCCGCGCCGTGTCCACCAGCGTCTCGCCCTTGCTCACCGACGAGTTGCCGATCGCCACGTTCACCGCGTCGGCGGACATCCGCTTCTCGGCGAACTCGAAGCTCACGCGGGTGCGCGTGGACGCCTCGAAGAAGAGGTTGACGATCGTTTCGCCCCGCAGCGTCGGCACCTTCTTGATCGCGCGCAGGCTGATCGCCTTCAGGGGCTCGGCGGTGTCGAGGATGGCAGTGATCTGCTCGGGGCTGAGCGACTCGAGGTCGAGCAGGTCCTTGCCGAGGCTCGTCATGCGGTGCGCGACCGCGCCGGGCTGAGCACCACCGTGTCGTCGCCATCGAGCTCCGCCACGCGCACGTCGACCTGCGCGCCGTCGGGGACCGTGACCACCTTCCCGATCACGTCGGCGCGGATCGGCAGTTCCTGGCCGCCGCGGTCGATCAGCACCGCGAGCAGGATGCGCGCCGGCCGGCCGAAGTCGGCCAGCTCGTCGAGCGCCGCGCGGACCGTGCGCCCGGTGAACAGCACGTCGTCGACGATCACGCACTGCATGCCGTCGATGTCCACGGGCAGCTCCGTGGCGCCCACCAGCGGTCTCGGGCCGACCGTCTGCAGGTCGTCGCGGTAGAGCGTGATGTCGAGGGCGCCGCGCGGGACCGGCTTCCCTTCCCGCTCCTCGATCAGGGCCGCGAGCCGCTCGGCGAGCTGCACGCCGCGGCGCTGGATGCCGACCAGCACCAGGTTCTCGGTGCCGGCGGTGCGCTCGACGATCTCGTCGGCCATGCGCCGCAGGGTCCGGGCGCAGGCGCGGGCGTCGAGGATGGTCTCTGAGGCTGTCATCAGCGCGCAATATGCCCGCCCGGGCCCCCGAATTGAAGGCAGTGCGTCAGCCGCGCGGGCGCGCCTGCCGCGCCGACAGCAGCACTGCGGGATCGTCCGACATGACGCCGGTCACGCCGGCGTCCCAGAGCCGGTTCGCATCGGCCGCGCTGTTGACGGTCCAGACATGGACCGGCACACCGATGGCGCGGCCCCAGCGCGCGAAGCGTTCCACGGGGAGGCGGATGCCCGACGCCTGCTCCGGGACACACATCGCCGCGCACGGCAGCCGTCGCGGGGCCAGCCGGAAGGCGGCGCGCAGCAGCAGCGCCGAGATGTCGCGCCGCGACGCACCGCTGGCGATACCGGAGGCGCGCACCCGTCGCATCGCCCCGTGCTGGAAGCTCCCCACCACGGCGCGATCGCCGGCGCCGTGCGCCGCGAGCGCCGCCAGCACCACCGGCACGGCATCCACGCGCTTGCACTCGATGATGACCGGCAGGTGGCGTGTGAGGTCCAGGACCTCGTCCAGCAGCGGGATCGGCGTGCGGTGTCGCGGGCGGAAATCCCCCTCGAAGGTGCTCGCGGCATCGAGGCGGCGCAGCGCGCCGATGCCGACCCGCTCCACCTGGAGGTCGTCGCCGCAGGTGCGCCCGGTGAACGGGTCGTGGTGCACCACCGCCACGCCGTCACCGCTCACGCGCACGTCGAACTCGACCGCATCGACGCCCAGCGCGATCGCATGCGCGAACGACGGCAGCGTGTTCTCCGGTCGCACCGCCCTCGCGCCGCGGTGCCCGATCACGAGCGGCGGGCCGGGATGGATCAGCAGTGACATCGACGACGGGTGCAGTGTGGAGCAACGCAACGGGGCGGCTCGCGTCCTGCGAGCCGCCCCGTGCGTGCCGACCGCCGGCGACGTCAGAACGTCGCCGAGATGCGGCTCATGGCGAGACGACCGATCGCCGGCGTGCCGGCGAAGGTCGGGACGCGACGGTCGAACAGGTTGGTGACATTCAGGCTCCACGTCAATGCACGACGGGTGGTGCCGCCGAAGCGCTTCGAGATCCCGACGTCGAAGAGGTTGTTCACCGGGACGGGATTGTAGGTGTAGTTCGCATCGCGACCCACCACCGTGCCGGTCGTCACCAGCGGCTGCCCCGAGACGTAGACGCCCGAGTTCACCGGGAAGGCATTCGTGTACCGATAGCGGACCTCGCCACCCCAGCCCGTCTCGGCGTTGCTGTACCGGCTCGTCAGCGACCCCTTGGCGCCCGGCGCGTTCAGCGCGAACGGCTGCGGGCCGACCTGCACGTCGACGAAGATGATGTTGCTCACCACGCTGGCCGTTCCATCGAGCGAGAACTTGTCGCTGAGGGCATAGCTCAGGCCGATGTCGGTGCCGAACACCTCGACGATCTTGTCGAGGCGCTGGTACGTCGCACGCAAGTTGCCGTTCGAGACGATGCTCGCGTTGTTGAAGGTGACCGTGCCGAGGGGCAGCGGTGCCATCGCGGCCGCGAGGCTCGGGGCGATGTTGCCGGCGATCGTCTGGATCTGCAGCGGCGTGAGCGGCAGGCCGGACCCGGCGAGCGCCGCGGCGGCCTGGCCACCGATGTAGGTGCCCAGCTCCGTCGGGCTGCCGAAGAGGACCGTCGGCGTCGCGAGCGCGGCGGTCACCGCCACGTCACCGCGACGCTGGTACCACGACGACACGTCGAAGCTCAGCTTGCCGCTGGACGAGAGGCCCTTGTAGCCGATCTCGTAGGTGTCGTTGAAGGCGGCACCCAGCGCGCCGAGGTCGCGCACGGCGGCCGGCTGCACCCCCGGCACGCCGCGCAGCAGCGTCCCGGCGACATCGAGCGTTGCCCGGGTCGAGATCTGCGCGTTCGTCGGCGTGGCGGTGCTCAGGCGCGTCATGATCGCGTTCGCGGCGATGCCGGCGCCGGTGGCACCGAGCGAGCCGGTCAGCGAGGCGGCGAGCACGGCTCGCAGCGCCGGCGTCATGGCCGTGGCGAGCGCCGGGAACGCCGCGGCGGCACTGGCGGCCACCGGGGCGTTACTGCCGAGCAGCGACGAGCGCATGCAGAACGAGCCGAAGCCCGCGCCCGTGCACGACCGGTCGTACTGGAAGCCGGCCTTGGGCGGGTTGCCGTTCGCGATCACGTCGTAGTTGAACGGCGCACCCGGCACCAGCGCACCGGCCGCACCCAGCCCGGAGCGGACCGTGCCGACCAGCGACGAGAACGCGTTGCGCCCCTGCGGCAGGTCGAGGAAGAACGAGAAGTTGCCCGGCGTGCTGAACGCGCGGTTGTAGACCAGGCGGGCGGTGCTGTTCGGCTCGGGCTTCCACTGCAGCGCGGCGCGCGGCGACACGAACGTACCCTTGATCACGTTCGTCTGGTCGAGGCGCAGCGCCGTGAGCAGCTCGAGGCGCTTCGTCATCTGGTAGCGGCCCTGCACGTAGCCGCCCTGCTCGGTCACGTTGTCCCGCTCCTCGTTGGCGCCGTTGATGGTGCCGCCGGTGCGCGGGTTGGTCCAGATGTAGTCGAGGCCGTACACGAGGTCGAGCGGGCCGAACGAGGCGCCATGCTGCAGCTGTCCGGCCACCACGCGCGAGAGGTCGACGATCGGGCCGCCGGTGCGCAGCAGGAACGTGCCGGTGCTGGACAGGCTGTCGGCGTTGCCGGCGTTGGAGAGGTTGGCGAAGACCTGGCCGAAGAAGCGGTTCCAGCGGAAGCGCTGCTGCAGCGTCTGCATGCTCCAGTTGCGGATCTGCGCGGCGCCGTTGGCCCCCGTCAGCTCGACGGCATTGTTGATGTGGGCGAGGCCGTAGGTGGACACCAGCTCCATGCCGTCACGCGGGCGCCAGTCGATGCGGGCCTCACCGGCATAGCGCTGGGTGAGGAAGTCGCGCTGGTTGGCCACGCGCACCGGCGCCGCACCATCGGTGAGGCGACGCGAGACGGAGTCCGGCTCGCCGGGATCGTTGTAGTGCCAGTCGTCGCCCGTGAAGTACTCACCGGAGACCTTGTAGCCGAACTTCCCGCCCACGGCGCCGGCGTGGCGGATGCCGCCGCGGAAGACGCTGCGCTCCCCGCCATCGATGGTCAGCGTGGTGCCCTGCGAGGTGAACGGGCTCTTGGTGATGACGTGCAGCACGCCGGCCGAGGAGTTCGGCCCGTAGAGGGCGGAGGCGGGGCCGAGCAGCAGCTCGATGCGGTCGATGTCCTCGTTGGTGCCGGTGGCGAGGAACGGCACGTTCACGCGCAGCGACGGCACGCCCGCGAAGCGATAGTCCTGCAGCGTGAGCAGCGAGCCGCTGAACGCGTTGTTGAAGCCACGCGCGACGATGTTGCTCTGCGCGATGCCGCCGGCCGACACGTCCACGCCGGGCGTGCCACGCACATGGTCCGCCACGGTGATCGACGGGCGCCGCTCGATCGCCTCGGTCGAGATGACCGCCACCGAGGCCGGTGCATCGAGGGCCTTCTCCTGGCGGCGCGAGACGGAGGTCACGACGGCGTTGAGCTGCGTCGGCACCTCCTCCAGTCCGGCGTTCACGGTGGTCGCCTGCCCGCTGCGTACCACCGTGCCGGGAAAGCGCTGCAGCCGGAAGCCGATGCGGCTGACGGAGACGGTATATGTGCCGGCGGCGATGTTCGGCAGCGTGTACTGGCCGGACTCACCGCTGGTGGCGACACCGACGACGCGCGCGCCCTCGGCAACCGTCACGCGGGCGTTGTCGAGCGGACGGCCCGCGTCCCTGGTCGTGATGCGGCCGGTGAGCGATCCACTCTGCGCCGCGGCGGTGGCAGCGAAGAGCAGGCTCGCCGCGGCCGGCAACAGGCGGCGTACGATGAAAGGCAGCACTCAACACCTCGGGTGTGGATGAGGCCAGCCGATTCACCTGCAGAGACCCGCCCCGCCCCGCGAACGGGACGGCGCGTCGAAACGGCCAGCACACTGGATCCGTGTGGAAATCAGTGGGGCGAAGCTGGCGCTGGGGACCGACCTAGTCAATGGAGCACCCGGACACATCTTCCCGCCTGCGTCGCACGCCGGCCACAGGTGTCGGGAGATCGGCACGTCACGTCACGTTCGTGTGCACGAATGTGCACGAAACAACGATCACCGCATCGCCGCCGGTGGGCCTTCCGGCACCCGCAGGACCAGCTCGCGACGCGCCGGCGAGGCGCCCGGGCTCGTGACCTCCACCGCCAGGCGATACCGCCCCGGCTTCACCTCCGGCATCGTCAGCGTCAGGCGGCGCCCGGGCCCGCCATCCGGCTGCGCGGGATCCGGAATGCGCAGCGATGCCCCACCCGCCGTGCCGCCGCCGCCCAGCCGGAACAGCGACCCGAGCCGCCGGAATCCGCTGGCCGAGTCCAGCGGCGTGATCGAGATCGTCACGGTGGCGCCCGGGCCGCCGTAGTACTCCCAGAAGATGCCGAACGACTGCCCGTCACCGATGTCGGTGCCGCCCAGCACGCTGGGGATCACCGACTCGAGTGTCGCGATGCCTGCGAGGCCGGCACTCGCGGCATCCGTCGCACGTACCGAGAGCAGGAGCAGGTCGGAGAGCATCGCGTCGCGTTCGAGCGGCGCCACCCCGGTGCGATAGCGGCCGGCGAACTTCCGCGCATCGCTGAGCACCTCGATGCTGGCGAGCATCGTGTCGCGGAGCACCCCGCCTTCCAGCGCCAGCGCACCGCGGAGCGGCTGCCCGTCCTTCACGATGCGCGCGACACGCTGGTCCGGCCCCTTCTCCAGCACCAGTGCGGCGCGCGCGCGCCCGCGCTCGTAGCGCGCCTTGCCGTCCATCACCCAGGTGCCCACCAGCATCGTGGAGTCTCCGCGCCGGAAGCGCACGAACTGCCCGCCCAGGTCCTGGAACCCACCCGGTGCGTACCGGGGAGCGTACCGCATCTGGGCGTAGCGCGCGTTGAAGGGATAGTCCGCCGGCGTGGCCCGGTACGGATCGGCGAGCGCACCCGCGCCGGGCATGAAGTCGTGGCTGGGTGTGGCCTCGTGGCCGATGGTGTTGGACACCATGTCGCCCCGCCGGCTGACGATGGTGTTCTGTCGGGACCAGGCCACCGGCCAGCCATAGCGGAGCTGTGACTGTGCGAAGTCCACCCGCCATGGCCCGTAGACGGTGGCAGTGCCGGCCTCGATGGTGTTGAAGGTCTGGCGTGCGAGCAGCTCGTTGCGGAGGTCGTTGCCGTCGAGGTGCGCGAACGGCTTGCCGAGCCAGAACAGCTTCGTGTTGTACGCGACGCGGTCGGCGCACGACTTGCCGAGGTAGGCCAGGCTGTCGGCCTTCTTCATCCAGGGTGCAATGTTCTGCCACTCGCAGCGCTGCGCCTCCGGCATCTGGGCGAGGGCGCTGTTGAAGGCGCGCTCGGCGCCCGGGGCATCGTTCTGTGCATGCTTCACGAAGCCGGTCAGCGCGGCACACCACCAGGCGCTGGCCTTGCAGTCGCCGATCACGGCGTTGGCCTCGGCGACGTCGCGCCCCTCGACGGCGTACTTGGCGCGCTGGCCGGCCACCCAGTCGTCGGTGGGGGCCTGCAGGGCGGCCTCGCGGAGGGACTGGATCAGTCGCCGGCGCGCCGCACCGATCTCCGGCAGTTCCGGGCGCGGGGGGACGTCGTTGTTGTTGTTCCAGTAGTAGATGGTGCCGAACTGCACGTCGGGCTCCGAGGTGGCACCGCCGGAGCTGAACCCGAGGCCATCGCGGCGGGCGCGCTCGAACTCGGCCTGGGCCTGCCGTGCGGCGGCGGCGCCGGTGCGGGGGCCGGACTGGGCGCGGGTGGAGTCGGGGGCCTGGGCGCCGAGCACGACGGCACACAACGGCAGCAGCGGGACGAGGGCCCGGAGGCGTCGGTGGCGGTGTCGGGTCGGAACGGGGGCAGTCGGCATGGTGCGTAAGTACGCACATCGGGGGCGGAAGTGCCTTCCGTGGCCCGGGCCCCCGCGCGCGCCGGGCGCGTCGGGGGGACGGACAGGGTGGGATTCGAACCCACGAGACCCTTTCGAGCCCACACGCTTTCCAGGCGTGCGCCTTCAACCACTCGGCCACCTGTCCCTCGAGGGAAAACGACCCCTCAAACGACCTCCGGGTCCCGTACTTAGCATAAATTTAGCATAGACGGCATCCGGACGACGCGAGGGCAAGCTAGTCGAACCGGGGTCGAGAGGTGAGCCCCATGGGGCGCGTGCCGGTCAGGGAGCGCTCGGTGAACCAGCCGCTGGGGCTCAGCACGACCGCCCGCCCCTCGTCGGGCACCGTGCCCTCGATGGGGCTCGCCCCTCCCGTGGGTCCCCGCCCGACTCGGCGTCATTGCCATCAGCCGTCGCCCCCCGCCGCGAACGACGGTCTGGGCCAGACACGCACGTGGAGGCCACGTCCTGACGTGGGGTGGTCCGCGCACGATGCCAGGCCAGCGGCGACCACCCCGAAATCGCCGGTGGCGCGGATCACCGGCCCCTTCCCGGAGTACGCGGCGTGGGTGATCCTGACGCAGCACCGCCAGAGCCGCTCTCGGGTGGACGGGCGGTATGGGCAAGGCATCCGGCAACGCACAGCACCGTCACCATCCGAGGATCCGCATGCGGCTTCGTCCCCACCACGCTGTCCGGGCCTTCATCGCTGTAGTCATGGGCATAAGCGTCATCGCGACCGCCGGCCACGCGCAAGTCACCGTGGCCACGCGCGACAGTCAGCTTCTCGCCTCGCCGATCTCCGCGATGCTGCCCGTCGACGTCGCGCGCCTGCGTGCGTTGGGGCCGGGCCTGCTCGCCGACGATTTGGTGGCTGGCACCGGCGCGGAGGCGACCCGCGGGCTCATCGCGCGCATGCGGGCCGAGGTGTGGCTGACGGACGGCACCCGAGTCCGCGCCGGGACGTGCCAGTCGCTGCAGTTCAAGATCGGCAGCGGCATCCTGATCAGCGGCGCCGACGTCGGTGTGCGTGGCATGCGGGTTGGCGGCACCCGCGTGCTGGTGGTGGGTGCGGAGCGCGCGTACGGATCGCGTGGTGTGCCGGGTGATGTGCCGCCTCACGCGACGCTGATCATGCGGTTCCAACTGCTCGCCGTCAGTGAGGGCAGTTTGCCGAATCCGGACGAGTGCGTGCGGAGCTGACGCGGCGATGCCGCGCTGGCGACGTTTGAGGAGCTGAAGGCAGCGCTGGCATCGTAATCAGCTGGCTCGCGTGCCTCACAGCGGTCGCCCCCGCATGCGCGCCGTGCGGACACCGCCACCCGTCAGCGCGCGCCTGTAACCGGCTCGACCAAGCGACCATCGAATAGTGTGACCTCGCGCTGCGCATGGCGGGCATACCGTTCATCGTGCGTCACGATGCACACGGTACTGCCCTGCGCATGCAAGTCACGCAGCAATTCCATGACCGCTTCACCGTTGCTGGAGTCGAGATTCCCTGTGGGCTCGTCCGCCAGCAGGATCGCAGGGTCACCCGCCACCGCGCGTGCGACGGCAACACGCTGCTGCTGTCCGCCACTCAGCTGGGCTGGAAAGTGCCTCGCTCGATGCTGCATCTCCACGCGCTCCAACGCCGACTGTACGCGCTCGCGGCGCTCGCCTGCGGGCATATCACGGTACGTCAGTGGCAATTCCACGTTCTCGAAGACCGTCAGATCCGAGATCAGGTTGAACGACTGGAAGATGAAGCCGATCTCGCGATTGCGACGGCGTGCACGCTCCGCGTGCGGCAACTGCACCACCGATTCGCCCGCGAGCAGATACTCGCCTGCGGTGGCGGTATCGAGCAGACCCACCAGAGATAGCAGGGTCGATTTGCCGCATCCGGACGGGCCGCTGATCGCGACGTACTCCCCTGCCCTGACCTCGAAGTTCACCGAAGACAGCGCGTGTGTTTCGATATCATCGGTGGCGAACACTTTGGTGATGCCTGTCATCTGGATGAGTGGGCGCTCGTATGGTTGCATGGCCGTGGTCGAGGTTGAGGTCAGCGAAGGCGCACGCGCGGCGTTGACGCGTACTGGGACATATCGGAGACGATGATCCGGTCACCAGGCGCGAGGCCGCGGCGCACCTCCACGAGATTCACCGAGTTACGACCGAAGGACACGAGCGTGCGCACCGCAGTGCGCCCATCGCCTGCCAACTTGAACACCGCTGTCGTCCCCGTGTCTGACTGCTGTGCAGGACGGCCCGTCTGCAGCACGTCGTGCAACTGTTCCACGATGATCGTGCCATCCACGTTCAGATCCGGCACGGCGCCACGAGGCAGCGCGTCATCGAGCGCGACATCGACGGTGACATTCCCGGATTGCGCCGCAGGATCCTTGCGCGTGACATGCCCCCGGACAACACCATTCCGCGTATCGATGCGGGCCATCTGACCGGTGAATACGTCGCGTGCCTGACTCTCTGGAATTCTGAGCACCGCCTTGAGCTGATCCGGTTGCACGACTTTCGCCAGCGCTGTGCCTTCTGGAACCCACTGCCCGACCTGTAGGGACAGGTCCTGCAGCACGCCGCTGTCTGAGGCGCGCACCGTCAACGATTGGAGCCGATCCCGCTGACGGCCCACGATCTGCTGCAATTGCGCAATCTGTGCGCGCTGTGCGGACAGCTGCCGGGCGAGTGCGTCTCGCGTGAGGACGAGGCGTGCCTGCTCGATCCGTAACCGCGTGGTGAGCTCCTCCCGTGCCGCCCGCTTCGCCCGGACATCGAAGGTCGAGACCAGCCGCAGCGTACTGAGCGACTCTGCTGCGGACGCATCCTGTGTCGCCAGGACGTACTGTGTCGTCGTGGTTGCCACCACGCCTTCCTGGGTCAGCACCTGACCGCGTAGCGACGCCTCGAGTGACAGCAGGCCCATCTCCGCCTGCCGCACTTGCTGTTCGGCCAGCATCAGTTGGATCTGCAGATCCGGATTGCTGAGCACCAGCAACACGTCGCCGGGGGCGACATGCGCACCCGAGACCTGTGCCAGGCGCTCAACGCGAGCACTCGTTTGTGCCGTGATCAGACGACTGCGTTCGGGCACAAGTGTTCCCGTCCCACGCACATCCCGCAGGAGATCCCCACGCCTCACGCTATCGATCAGGATGGCAGACCGATTTAGGACCGGTCCGTCCGGCGCCCGAAGTGAAAGCCATGCAACCGCAGAAGCGGCACACATGCCGAGCAGCGCCAGCATGACCCTGCGGCGTCGGGGCGAGCGTGGTGCGCGAGGGATATCCATGAGAGGTCTCGTCGGCGCGCTCAGTCAGCGCGGAGCGTCAGCGTCGGATCAATCGTCGCCGCGCGCCGCGCCGGAAGGAACATCGCCGCGGTCGCGACCGAGACCAGCACGAAGGGCACGAGACCGAAGGCAATCGGATCCACGGTGTCGCCGTAGAGCAAACCTGCCAGCAACCGCGACGCCGCCAGTGCGCCAGCAACACCAAGGACAGCTCCAGTGACGACAAGGGTGACCCCTTCACGCATGATCATGCGAACGACCTGCTGACCCGTGGCACCGATGGCCATCCGAATGCCGATTTCGCGTGTGCGTTGCGACACCGTATATGCAACGACGCCGTACATCCCGACCGATGCGAGCAGCAGGCCAAGCAGGCCAAACACGCCGAGTGCGGTGCCCGTGAGCCTCGCTGGGAGCAGGGCCACACCGAGATGGCGCTCCATCGAGCGCACACTGCTCACGGGGATGTTCGAATCGATGGCGGCGACTTCGTTCCGCAGGGTGCTGATGAAGGCGTCGGGATCCCCGGTGGTGCGGATCACGAGCACCATGCTGAAGTCCGCGGTCTCTGAGAGCGCAAACCACATGAATGGCCGCGGCGACTCACCGAGGGTTTCGTACTTCCCCGTCGGCACGATCCCGATCACGGTGAACGTGCCATCGCCGGACCGCACCGTCTGACCGACAGCGTCCTTGCCCGGCCAGAATCGGTCGGCAAACGCCTGATTTATGATCAGTTCACGCGCCTCGGTTCGAGTGGCCAATCGCGTGAACTCGCGCCCCTGCAGCACAGAAGTCCCCATGGTCGCGAAGTACCCGGGTCCCGCCACCGCGAAGGCCATCGTCACATTGTCACTCGCTGGCACCACCGACCCAGGCACGGCGACACTCGTCGAGCTGTTGTTCAGGCCGAGCGGCAATTCGTCTACCATCGACGCGCTGCGAACCCCCGGCAGCGCCCGCAGTCGATCCATCAGGCGCCGGTAAAAATCCCCCGCTCTGGCGCCAGAATATCCCGCCAATGATGGACTGACTTCCGCGGTCAGGAGGCTTTCACTGACGAAGCCTTTGTTGATCGTCGTGGCACTGCGAAGATTGACCGCGAATAGGCCAGCGCACATCAGCAGCATGATGGACAACGCCATCTGTGCGATGACGAGGAGGCGGGTCAGACGCGTCCGTGACCCGTTTCCGGGATGTTCTCCCTTCAGCGTCGGCGCCAGTGATGGTCGTGTGGCCTGGAGCGCCGGCGCCAGTCCGAACAGCACTGCGGTCAGCGCGGTCGCCCCGAGGGCGAAGAGCAGAACCGTCGGGCTTAGCGCGATGTCGGGACTGACCTCGAAGTCCACCGGGATCTCGATGCGGTTCACCGCGTAGATCGCCGTGCTCGACACGAAAAGACCAGCGACACCCGCGATGCCGGCGAAGACCAGGCTCTCGACCATGAGTTGTCGCAGGAGCGAGCTGCGACTCGCACCGAGCGAGAGGCGGATGGCCATCTCACGAGCGCGTACGCCAGCCCGCGCGAGAAAGAGGTTGGCCACATTGACGCACGCCACCAGCAAGAGGAGGCCTGCTACGACCAGCACCACCGCCGACAGGCCGAGTTGCGCCGAACGCATGCTCGGCGGGATGCCCGCCTCGGATTGCGGGAGCACTCGGATCGCATCCAGCGCGACGTACGCGCGAGGATTGACCGGTTGCAGCGCGGTGGTGAGGACTCGCATGCGCGCGTCTGCCTGTTCGAGGCTGACGCCCTGGCGTAGACGCGCTATCAGGTTGACAAAGCCACGTCCACGGTCGTCGACCACGGCAGGCGGCTCCAGCTGTACTATCGGCAAGTACATGGCCGGTCGCACCATCTGCAATACACCGGTGAACTCTTGCGGCGCAACGCCAATGATGGTCACTTGGCGCCCGTTGACGACCACCGTGCGCCCGACCACCCCCGGATCACCACCGAAGAGCGTACGCCAAGTGCCGTGACTCAGCACGACGACTGGCGTGGCGCTCGAGCGAAGCGTCTCCTCCCGGCTGAACATGCGGCCAAGGGCCGGCTGCACACCCAGCACGGTGAAGTAGTCGCCGTACACCATGACGGCGAAGAGCTTGTCCGTTCGATTCGCGACGGTGACACCAACCTGCGTGAACGTCCATGCCGCCACGTCGGTGAAGACATCGGTCGCCCCATCCCTGACGTCGCGGACGTGCGGGAGCGAACTGCTGCCGTCGGTGTTCCGGAAGAGCTGCACCAGTTCATCGGGTGCATGTACGCCAGGCAGCGGCCGGAGCAACGTGGCGTCGATGACGGCGAATACCGCCGTGCTCAATCCGATGCCAAGCGCCAGGGTTGAAACGACGCTGCCGGTGAACAGTGGACTCTTTCGGAGCATCCGCATCGCGAAGCGGCCATCGGCACGAAGATCGTCGAGCCAGCGGAGTCCGCGCGCGTCCCTTGCCTCTTCGCGGTAGCGCTGCACCGAGCCGAAGGCGAGCCGCGCTCGGCGAGCCGCTTCGCCGGGCGCCACACCCTGCGCGATGTATGCCGCCGTCTGACGCCGGAGGTGATCGGCCAGCTCGTCGTCCAACTCGACGTTCATCGCCTCGTCGTTGGTCACCGCACGCCAGCGGTGGCGGATTTGCGCGAGCAGGCGCCTCATGATTCGAGGATCAGCTGCACAGCCTGCATGAATCGACGCCAGTCGGCCTGCTCTTCCTTCAGCGCACCCCGACCAGCAGGCTGTAGGCTGTAGTATTTCGCGCGACGGTTGTCTTCGGATGGCCGCCATTCGGCCACGATGAGGCCGCGCGCCTCCAGCCGGTGGAGGGCGGGATAGAGCGAGCCTTGGGGCACCGTCAGGACGTCGCGCGAGAGCTGCTGGATACGTTCGGCGATCCCCCAGCCGTGCATGGGCTGCAGAGACAGCGCCTTGAGGATCAGCATGTCGAGCGTGCCCTGCCGGATGGCAGCCTGGTCGGTCATAGCCCGTGTTGTAGAAGGTCGACAGGAAAGGCTAACGACGAGTCGTGTAGAAGGTCAAGAGGAAGGAGCTGTCACGCACATCAAACGTCGACCTCTGGCCGCCTCCTCGTCCCAGCGCGCCCAAAACGCGACGCACCGTCGCGCAGGTTGTCGATGCGCGTCACCCGAACGTGGCCCTGCCGCTCACCTATCGCAGGATGGAGCCCGCAGATCGAGATGGTCGCGTCCAGGTCGCGCTCGAGCGGGTCGGCATGGCACACCGGGCGAATCACTACCCCGCACAGCTCTCAGGCGGGCAGCAACAGCGCGTGGCTGTCGCGCGCGCCGTCGCCGGTGACCCGGTGCTGCTCCTCGCCGACGAGCCAACGGGGAACCTCGATTCGGCAAACGGCGACGGCGTCATGGAACTGCCGAGCGAGCTGCACCAGCAGGGGACCGCGATCTGTGTCGTCACGCACGATCCGCGGTATTCGGCGCAGGCGGAACGGACGGTGGCGATGCTGGATGGGCGGGTGGTCGGATAATGGGTTGCGCCTGTCGCAGAGCGAGGAGTGACGCCGCCATCATCGCGACGCGTCGCGACCAAGGGTTGGGTTGCAGCAGGGAACGCACGAGGTAGGCATTCAGGATGGATCACCCACCGGCTCTGCCCCGCGTGACGGCCCGACCGCCGCGGCGCCAGTTCGACTTCTCGCATCGGCCCCGCGTTCGGCGCCCTCGCCGCCACGGTCGGTGCCGTGGCACGGCGACTCACGTCGCCGCGGCTCCGGAGGGCCTTGCATGAGCCGTTGGCACTGCTGATCCGGCAAGTACATCGGGATGAGGGGTTGATCGGGCCCGGACGAAAAGAAGAGACTGGGAAGCGGCGCGGAACCGTCGCGACGCCCCCAGGCTCATCTACACTGCTACTTCAGCTCGGGTGGGCGCGGCTTGCGACGGACCCGGATGCGAAACGCCTGCTTCCCGTAGCTGCTGGCATGGATGACCTTGCCAGACCGCGTCCGGAACGAGCGGACAAAGATCCACTCGTGCTCGTCTTCGTTGGACATCGTGGGGGTATGTGTGACGGGGCGGCGTCACAGGTCGTCGTCGCTTGCGCCTGCCAAGGCCCCGCCACAAGTTTGCCGATGTCAGACGGACAAACGCTGGTTCGGTGAGGCATCGTCAGCCACTCGCCCGCCCGGTCACGGGTGGTGCAAGCGGTTCCCCTTCATGAGGGGAACGGTGGTTCCAGCGGCCGGCACTCGCGAGCTCTCGCAGGCTCGTCGAGCGACGGCGTCATGCCCTCGTGGTCATGAGATCCTCGCAGTTGAAGGTGAGTCTTGAAACGGCCGGCAACGTATCCTCCCCAGGGTATGCCGGCCGTTTCAGTCTTCGGCCACCGGATGCTCGCCGAAGTCGATCTTCGCCGCACGGAACCACTTCTTTCGGAGTCGGAGGTAGTCGATCAGGTGCCGCAGCGCGAAGGCGGCATCTTCCTCCTGCATCTCCGCTGGCATGTGCACCGCGAACGGCGAGTCCGGCAGCGGCCGAATGATTTGGAGGCCCTGACGGGCGGCATCGCTGTCGGACATGTCGGCCGGGGTCGTACTGGAGATGTCCGGGGTCTTCACCGCCTTCTTCGTCCCGTTGCGCTGGCCAACCTTCCGGCCACCGGCGCCGGGGCGCACGGCCTTGAAGTGAGGGCTGACCGGGATCCCGGCATCCTTGCACAGCGCCAAGAAGAAGCGCGCCGCTTTGGTCTTGGGGTCCGCACCCTTCAGCCCTCCGCGCTCCATTGCCTGCTCAAGCTGCTGCTGCGTCGCGATTGACATCTGCAGGTTCTGCAGGAGCGGCTCGTACGACTGGTACAGGTTGGCGACCGCCCCCTTCCACGCTTCCGTGTCGTGCGCTTCGACCAGTGAGCGCATCGCCGGTGTCGACTCCAGCGCGGGCCCGGTCACGAGCCCGAAGAATCGCAGGGCGATCTTGATGTCCCGCTGAGCCGTGCCCGCCTTGCTCGACAGCACCGAGGAGTCGACCTGTGGTGGCACCGCCCCCTTCTTCTTGATGTCCCCGAAGAAGGTCTTGAAGGTGCTGTACGAACCGTACGGCGCTGTGATCTCCTGCGCCTTCTCTTCCACCATTGATCCCTCCCCAAGATTGAGGCCGCAAGCCCAAGATATCGGTGCCACTCGTACGGCACAAGTCCGAGCTCGTGCTATCCGGAGAGTGGCAGACGGGCCACTGGTGCGCCACTCAACGGGCCACTGAGAGCCGCAAGCCCTAAGCGTGCCGGCGTCTCGCTGCAGTATGGCGCCCTTACGGAGGTCCACGCCAGCCGTGCCGCAAGTGCTGCAACCGCCAGCTGTTGAGCGGTTGCGGATCACAATCGTACTGTGAAGTGGCGGCGGCCCCTGTCGCGCCGAGATGGGGCCTCTCGTGATGGTTGTGGTCGGCGTGCTGTTCGCCGCGGCCGTGATGCTCCTCACCTCGTTGACGTGGATGCCTAGCCCGACGTCTGCACACTGTGCCATTCGCCGTGCAGCGGACGACGGTCATGCGACGTCGCCACTCTCGACCTACGCGCGCAGTACGTCGAGCCGCACCGACTCCATCGATTCAGGAAGTGCGCTCCATTCGAGGGCAGTCTGAGCCAGAGCGATTTCGATCTCCGCCGGGTGAAACAGCGGAAGATTGCGGCCGGACGCTCTGGTATATGCACCTGTCGTCGCGTTGGCGATACGTGCCAGTTCCAGCGCGCTGACAACCCGCAGTCCTGCCGGCGGTGTGGACTGCGGCGTTGCGGGCACACGGGGGCCGACGAGGAAATGGTGGCGCCCTGCGTTCGGGAACTGTCGCTCAACCCACAGAGCGTGCTGCACCGACCGGCCGATGAGATCCTTACTGTAGTGCTCGTTCACCTTCTTCGTCTTCGCATCGAAGAGGATGACGCTGGTGCCATCGGGCGTCGCCCACAACACATCAGGCCCTTGACCGCCGGTCTCCTCATCGGGTCGGGTAGCCAAGTAGCCGAGGTACTCGCCAAGCGTTCGGATGGCCTCTTCGTGCATTGCCGCCGAGCCTTCGCCGTCGCGCAGGTCAGCCTCCGCAGCGGACAGATCGCGCTGGACCCGCTGGGCACCGCGGTCGTCGAGGAGTGACGCCATGCGCGCCGCCTGCGGAGAGCTCGCGGCAACGTCAGCTGCGGGAGCTGTCAGCCCCGGCGGTAGCGCACCGAGGTCACGCTTCACAGCGGATGCCCTCCGGTACAATTGACCAGCCTGATCGAGGTCGCCAGCCAACTGCGACGCGAACGCTGCCCAATGCAGCATCCACCCGCCAAGGTTGCGGTCGGCGGCGAATGCGTCCTGTTTCGCCTGAAGCAGTGCCTTTAGAGCGTTCTCCGGCTTGTTGACCAAGCCCCGTACCGTCTCCCACGATCTTCCCGAGGGTGTCGCCCGCCAGCCCGGCAGTCGGTACCTCTACGTCTTCGTCAAGTCGCCCGACGGCGGCCCGACCAAGCGATTCAGCACCAAGATCGATTGGACGCAGCTGACGAAGGCGGAGCACAGGGCAGCCGCCAGGCGCGCCGGTGACCTGTACCGCCTCATCGAAGGCATGCGGATGCACCCGGCGCACCGTGACGTTGCGCGGGCCGTGTACGACGGCACGCTGCCCATCACGCAGGTCTTCGAGATCGGCCTGGTGGCCGGCGCCACGGGCCTCCGCGCCGCACTCGACGCCAAGGCGCTCGACGATGCTGACATCGACCTGACTCCGCATCTCGACGCCTTCCGGGCTCACACGATTGGCCTCCACCTGAAGCGACGCGGTCGGCCGATTTCCGCGCACCACCGGGACCAGACGGTGTCCGCCATCCGTCGCTACCTCGCCTGGGCCGCCGCCGACGACACCGGCAAGCCCGCCGCGACCGAGCGCAGGCCGCTGTCCCTGCTCTCCCCGACGCGGTTCCAGCGGTACGTGGCGGTGCTCGAAGCCCGCACCAAAGCAGCCACGAAGGCCGCGGGCAAGTCCGTCAAGAACACGACGGGCCATCGGCCCGTGCGCGACTGCACCCTCGCCCTGCGCCAGTTCGTGCGCTACCTGCAGGCTGAACGGGGCGTGCCACACGCCGTCGATCCGACCGAGGGGAAGGCCCCACCGGCGAACAACCCACCGCGCATGCACTGGCTGCCGCTCGAGGACGTGCGGACGCTCATGGCGGCCCTCCCAGCCCCCGGGGGCGTGTACTGCGCCATCCTCCATGCCACAGCGTTGGACACGTCGGATGTGGCGCGCCTGACCGCCGACAGCTTCGAGCGGCGCGGCGACCGGTGGATGATCAGTGCCTCAAGCAAGAAGACGCGGACGCGTCGCCGCCGCGTCCCGGTGCATCGTTGGGCCATTCCCGAGATCGAGCCCTACCTGCTGGCGCGAATGGACGCGGACGGATCACGCGCGCAGCTCTTTCCGGACTGGGCCCGATGGCGGAACGCGCGGGACCCGTACGCCCGGCTGCATGCGGCCACGGTGGCAAGGCTGGTCGCGCACGGGCACACGCAGTACGCCGGCTACGAGCCGCGTGACAGCCGGCACAGCGTGGCCGTACAGATGTGCCAGGCGGGTATCCCGATCCAGCTGGTGGCGCAGCAGCTGGGCAGCGCGGTGGACACGGTCGCGTCCACGTACGCCCAGTGGATCACGACGGAGGAGCAGTGGGACGCGATGCTGGAAAGGCTCGAGACAGCGCAGTCGCCGGGATGATGGAGATGTGCTGCACTTGAGGGCACCACAGGACGAGAGTCGACAAAACGAGCGGCGCTGACGGGTGCGCGAATCGTGCCGAAACGAGTCGCCGGATTCGCGTGCGCCTAGGGCGCGATGTGGCCCCAGCGGACGCACCGACCGTCGCGCGGATGTGATCAGGGAACGACAGTGATACGAACCGAAGGCGTGCTCCGTGCGGCGAACTTGCCAGTCAGACGGTTCTCGCCTTCAGCCAACTCGGACGCCTTGAAGTCGAGCTGCCAGCGTTTTGTCTCACCCGGCGCAAATCTGAGCGTCGTGACGTCCCAGACGCGATCACTGTTGGAGAACGACAGACTGGGACTATCGATGTCATATCCGAACGACGGCGGCGGTCCGGCGTCAGGCGACGGAACGTCGACGATGATGGACTGCCGCAACGGATTCGTGACAAGGATCGTCGCGCGAACGTAGGCGTCGTCGTCGCTCTGACGCACGGTGTCTGACGCGCTCGTCAGACCGAGAACGAGCGCATCCGGCGTGACGCGCACCGCAGATGCCAGAGCGGACGGAGCCGGTCCGGCTTCCAGGGCGCAATCCTCACCACATCCGACGAACTCGGCGCACTGCTGGAGGAACGGCTCACGGGGATGCCCACCTCGGGGGCCGAGCAGTGCGTGCAGGATCTCGTGCCTGACGGTCTCTCCATCGTAACGAGCGCCCTTGGCCAGCACGATTCGCCGTCCGCCGTGATCGTAGTATCCACCAACGAACGATTTTCCGGTGAGCTCGAGGAAGTCGCGGGGCGAGACGTACCATCGCACGCCAGATAACGGGGCTGTCCGGCCCGAACAGCGCTCCACCTCAGACCACCACACGCGATAGATCGCCGGGGCCATGAACTCGGTAGCGTCGGGCGGCAGCGGAAACGGCTGTGGCATCGTGGCGTCTCTGCACGCTGTCAGCGCGGGGAGAACAAGAGACACGACAACGCTCGATCTCCAACAACGTCGCGCCGCGCTGAACGTTCGGCGAACGTCGGCCAACACGCTGACTCGCCCTGCAAAGCCATTCCGCACGAATGCGGACGGCGGCGAAGACGCCTCGGTACTCATGCGGCGATGGTCCGAGCGTGACTCACATGCCGAGTTGGCGACGGAAGATGTGGCGACGCCGCCGGACGCGACAACGCTCGCCATCTGCTCATGCCGAAGAGCCTCACACGACGAAGCACTGCCGTCAGTCGTCGGCGGACATTCTCCAACGGAGTGCCGAATCGGCGACCGCAAACATCACGCTCGGTTGCTGACGGTCGCCGCCTGGCGATGGCGACCACGACGCCACCGGCTACCGCGGTCGCCATGACGACGACCTGCGCAGTAGCCCTACGGAACAGCCAGGCGACGAGGAACGCAGTCATCAGTTCGACGACGAGCACGACCGTCCATACGCTGACAACATGCTGTCCAGAACTAGAACGCCCACTGAACGCCGAGCTGTAGTTCGCGCCGTCCAGGGACGCGGACTCCACTGCCGAAGGTCATACGGGGCGACCACTTCTCTGGAGCCGCGAGCGCACCGACACCGGTTCCAAGCGCTGTGAATAGAACTCCGAGCGGCACGACGAACAGTGACGTCGGAATGATGACATCCCGTGACCGGCTGTCTACGTGAAGTGCGACTCCGATTGCCGCGAGGCTGACTACTCCCGTCGCGAGTGCGCCGCGCCGGGCACCGCGCCAACGGTCCTTCCCCGCGCTGTACCGCACGGCTTGAATCGACGACGTGTGCAAAACGAGCGCTGTGGCACCGTCGTCACTCGTGAGGCGAAGGGAGTCCGCGCCGACCATTACCATTCGCCCCTGAATGACCGCACCCGTAGACAGCTCAACCCGCACGTGTGCATCCGGTCGCGCGAGCGTTGTGCCCTGCGCGCCTGTCAGTTTCCCGTGGGCGATGGAGAGGACCGCCGCAACCCCCAACTTGCGAATCAAGAGCACTTCATCCCTCCAGCATGCTGCATTGCGTCCGAACGAGGTTCCCACAGACTCATAATACGCCAAATTGTATTCTGCAGCCAGATCTCCGCTGAGGTCACGGCTTCTTGTCGATCCCCTGCGGCGCCACCGACGCCGCACCAGCCGCGCGCCGGCTCCAGACCGCGATGACCCCGCAGCCGGTGTTGCCGCCCGCGAATTCCGATGGCACCGCGCTGCCGCGTGCGTAGACCTCCATCGCGGCCACGTCGTCGCGCGTGACGAAATCATCGATGATCAGCGAGGAGGGTTCATTGCCGCCGACCTGCACCAGCGCACCGTCGAAGTACACGTACGGGCTGCACAGTGGCTCACGCGCCCCGAAATTCTTCATCTGCACCTTGTTGCCGCGTTGGCCGCCTGTGACGACCAGCCCGTTCATGCCGCGCAGGATGTCCGTCACGTACACCGAGGACCGCTCGCGGATCACGTCGCCGGAAAAGAATCGGCCGGTCCCGCCGCGTGCACGCGCCTCGATTCCCCGCACCTCTGCCGAGACCGGCCTGTCCGCCGCCACGCGGACCGTGTCGAGCTGCGGCCGCTGCACGGGCAGCACCAGCACGATCTCGTCGGTGCCAGTGGACTTCACCTGCACGGTGCGCCGGTGCGGGGTGTAGCCGATCATCCGCGCTTCGACGGTCTGCGTGCCCGCGCTCGCGTCGGTGATGGCGAACCCTCCATTGGCCCCGCTGCGGACTGTGGAGCCGACGTCGATGAGCCGCACGAGCGCGCCGCGCAAAGCCGAGCCATCCTCCCGGGTGACACGACCACGGACCGTGACGGGGCCGCGGCTGGGTGCGGACGTGCCGGTGCCCTGCGCGACCGACGAATCGCGCGTGCCACGCGCCATCAGAAAGTCCTGCACCCCGTAACCGCCGTCCGGCATCGTCACCGCGATCATCCCCGTGGAGTCGGCCTCCAACACGGCACGGGCGCGCATCGTGACGCCGCGCGGGGCGCCGCAGATCGCGAAGCGTCCCAGCGAGTCGGCGCGCGCGGTGCGCGCCTGCATGACGGTCGTCAGGTTCTTGCCGCTCAGCAGGAACTCCGGCCAGGCCACGTGCACCTGCGTCAGTGGCACCGCGAGGTCCGTCGTCGCATCACGAACACTGCCGACCAGGAGCCCGTCATCGGTCGGCAGCGCCGCGCCGCACGTGGCCGTTGCCACGCTGAGGACCGAGGGCGTCGTCAACGGCAGATCGACGTCGCCCGATTCGGTCAGCTCGAGACGGACCACGCCCGGCTCGAGGCGGAGCGAGTCGAGCACTGGGTGGAGCATGGTCGCCAGCCAGGCCCCGGCCGGGAGATCCGCGACGCGGAACGCTCCGGTGGAGTCGGAGGTGCTGGATCGCCCGACCGACGGGTCGTCGACCCGAACGAGGCGCACGAGCGCGCCAGCCAGCGGCCGCATGCTGATGCTGTCGAACGCCGTGCCCCTGACCTGGACGCGCACGGGCGCCTGTGCCGACAGGAGCGGTGCGGTTGCCAGCGACGACAGTGCCAGCGCGACGACGACTCGCAGCATGCCACGGTGGGGCTTGGGGAGGCCATCAGCACGGCGGCGGACACCCGAGTCTTACCGAGGACGCCGGGCGGCGGCAAGTGCGGTGCTCAACGCGCCTGGGGCCCGCAGGGCGACGGGGACTGCCTCCCGGCGCTTCCGGTCACCCACCCGGCCAGACGCCCTTCCCGGCGCCGCCGCCCCACTGCCGCCCCTTGCCGGTGGCATGCGGGCGGTACGACACCCTTGCAGCGAGCCGGGAGGACTCGCGGACGGCAACCCGCGGAATGGCGTGAGCCGATCTCTAGCCATTCGTTAGCCATTGAGTCGCCGGATTCCGCCCTCTCTCGCCCTAGGGAATCCCTCTGGCAGGGGTGTGTTTTGCCCCCTTTTTCACGCTTTCCAGGCGTGCGCCTTCAACCACTCGGCCACCTGTCCCTAGAGGGGAAACTGCCCCCTCAGTCGTCGACCAGCTCATCCATTAGCCATTGGTTAGCCATTGGACACGGGGTGACGAGTCGGTGAAGCTAGTCGAACCGGGGTCGAGAGGTGAGTCCCGACGGGCCACACCTCTCTGCCCGTCCCGCCCGCGCTGTCCCCAGGTGTGGGCCGGGCGCTCACTACGACCGAATGGATGGTCCCGCGACCACCTCCTGCGCCCCCTTCCCACAGTCGAGCGACGCCCCGTACGCGCCGTGGCTCGGGTGGTGAATCGAGGCCTCTGCCCTAGAGAAGGCGATCACGCGAGCGCCCTCGCCTCGACCACGACTCGTCCGTCGAAGAGCTGGATCGTGCGGTCGGCATGCTCGGCATACCGATGATCGTGCGTGACCATGCAGATCGTCGCGCCATTGCGATTGAGTTCGCGAAGCAGTTCCATGACCGCCTCACCGTTCACCGAGTCGAGGTTGCCCGTCGGCTCGTCGGCGAGAAGGATGGCCGGATCGCCCGCGACGGCGCGCGCGACGGCCACTCGCTGCTGCTGACCGCCGGAGAGCTGTGCCGGAAAGTGCCTCGCACGATGCGACATGCCGACACGCTCGAGTGCATCGACCACGCGTGCCTTACGCTCGTCCGCCGTCATGTCGCGATAGGTGAGCGGCAGCTCGATGTTCTCGGACACCGTGAGGTCACCGATCAGGTTGAAGGCCTGAAAGATGAAGCCGATCTGGCGGTTGCGTACGCGGGCACGCGCAGCCGGACCCAGAGTCGCCACCGACTCGCCGGCGAGCAGGTACTCGCCGGCGTTCGCTGTGTCGAGCAGGCCAAGGATCGCCAGCAACGTCGACTTGCCACAGCCGGAAGGCCCCGAGATGGCCACATACTCGCCTCGCTTGAGCTCGAGGCTCACGTCGGCGAGGGCATGGGTCTCAATGTCTTCCGTGTGGAACACCTTCGTGATGCCCCGCATGCAGATCAAGGGCGCGTCCCTCGTCTCCATCGCTCGCTCCATCGATCATGAGTTGACGTGCGTCGCTCGTGAATGGCTGCTGTACGTCCGAACGACACCCTACCGGATCTTCACCTTCCCGACACGCGCCAGCGACGTCATGTCAGACAGGATCACGCGATCACCGACGGTGAGCCCCCTGATGACCTCGACGCGGTTGACTGCGGTCCGTCCCAGGTCGACCTGAACGCGCACCGCAGCGCGGCCGTCATCGACCAGCTTGAATAGGCTCACCGTACCGCCTGCGGCACCGAACGCTGGGCGTCCCGTGTGCAGGACGTTGTTCATGTTGTCGATGATCACGGTGCCGTCCACGCTCAGATCCGGCACTGCACCGTCTGGCAGCGGGCCGTCGAGTGTGACGTCGATGGTGACCGTGCCGCCCTGTGCGCTGGGATCCTTGCGCTGGACGTGGCCGGCCACGACACCGTTGCGCGTGTCGATCAATGCCCGCTGACCGATCTGGATGTCTTTTGCCTGCGACTCAGGCACGCGCAGGACCGCCTTGAGCTTCCCGGGCTGCACGACGCGGGCGAGGATCGTGCCTTCCGGCACCCACTGTCCGAGCTGCAACGTGAGATCCTGGACGACGCCCGCCTCCGGCGCGCGCACCTGCAGCGACGACAGGCGGTCCTGCTGGTTCACGGCAATCGCCTTGAGCTGCTCGACCTGCGACGACTGGAGGCTGACCTGCGCATCAATGGCCTGCTTCATGAGCTCGAGACGTTCCTGTTCGATGCGGTAGCGCGTGATCATCTCATCGGCCGCCGCCGCCGTGCTGTTCGACTCGAAGGTCGAGACGAGCCTGCGAGTCGCCAGGGTATCGGCCGCACGTGCAGCCTGTGTCGCATTCACCAGCTGCGTGCGCATCGACGCGAGCACCGCTTCCTGCGCCAGGATCTGGCTGCGGAGGTTCGTTTGCAGGTTCAGCAGGTCGATCTGCGCCTGCCGCACCTGCTGCGCCGCCTGCATGGTCTGGATCTGCAGGTCGGGATTGGAGAGCCCGAGCAGCAGATCTCCCGCCGCGACGTTCCTGCCCGATTCCGACGCGAGCCGTTCGACACGCGCGGAGGCCTGCGCGGTGATGTAGCGGATCTGCTCTGACACGAGTGTGCCCGGCGCTCGCACGTCGCGCACGATGTCACCACGCGCGACAGAATCAATGAACAGCGTCGACCGCTCCACCGACGGCGATGCCGGATCGAGACGCGCCAAGAGCACGGTCGCCGACGCCAGCACCACCGCCCCTGCGCCGATGGCGATGTTGCGGCCCGTCTCCTTCTGTGGTGAACGAACGGTATCCATGAGTGCCGGAGTGAGTGGGCGACGATCACGACGAACGACCGAAGCAGGTCAGCGGGAGGCGTGGACGCTGCTAGCCGTCCGTCCGGAGCGCCTCGGTCGGCTCGATCCGAAGCGCTCGCTGCGTCGGCACGATGCAGGCGAGGAGACAGACGCCGAGCATGAGCACCGCGTACCCCAGCGCCCCCAGCAGAACGTCGGCGCTGGGATGGTCAATTCCGTCGTTCACGATCACTGTGAGCACGCCGCCGGCGACGACGCCGAGCCCCACCTGCGCGAGCGGCCGCGTGAACACCGCGGTTACCACGCGCCGCCGGCTGGCACCGAGTGCGACACGAATCCCGATCTCCCGCGTGCGCCGCGCCACGGTGAACGACATCACGGCGTAGATGCCTGCGAGAGACAGCAGCATCGCCACCGCGCTCACGACGCTGACGAGTCTCACCCAGAACATGGAGAAGGCGATGCCAGGGTCGCTCAGCGTGTCCATGCGGGCAACGGCGGCGAGGCGAAGCGTGGGGTCCACTGCCGCAGCGATGGTGCGGAGTCTTGGCTCGAACGCCGCCGCGTCACCGCCACGCACATGCACGGCGACGTGCAGCGGCCCGTCTCGTTCGACGGCGAGCGGGTGGTAGACGCCCGCGACCTTCGGGTCAGTCGCCCGCGACATGCCGAGGTCGGGGACGACGCCGACGATCTCGTGCCACGGGCCCGGCTCTGCATCACCCGAACGCGGCCCGCGCGCGCCGTAGCGATCCCGCACGTGGCGACCAATTGCGTTGCGTCCGCCGAGCACGAGTCGGACGAACGACGCGTTCACGATCACGGCGCGAGCGTCAGGCGCGAGGTCGCCGGTGTTGAACGCGCGTCCGGCGAGCAGCGGAGCACCCAACACGTCGAAGTAGTCCGCGTCTACAGCTGCTGAACTCGTCCGGTAGCCGCCCGGAAAGCTGGGGTTCTCGGGCGCTGCACCGCCGGAGTCCACCTCGATTCTGCGGGGCGGGTGGTCCATCCGCGGCAACCGCTCGGCCAGCGTCACGCCGACGACACCCGGCTCTGCGAGGAGCCGCCGCTCCAGCTCGCGCACTGTCGCCTGTCGCCGCGTGACGAACGCGGCGAGCGACGTGTCTGCACCCGACGGAGGCTCCCGGTCGAGCGCAATGCTCGCAGAAAGGAACTCCGCCGCCGGGAAGTCGGCCAGCATGTCGCGGATGTCTGCCGCTTCGCGCGCCACGCTGAACGCAACCACGGGGAAGCCGAGCGTGACCGCGATCTGCGCCACGATCACCGCCGTCCAGATCCCGCCGAATGTCAGTCCTCCCGCCCCTGCCGCAGCCTGGCGGAGCCGCGACTCGATCCCCCGCGTGACCTTGAGCCCTGGCAGCACGCCCGTGACTGCGGCGCCGAGCACCGTGAGCCCCACCGCGTAGCACACCGTCCACGGCGACAGGTCGTCGTGGAACCAGAACGGGAGCTGCTGCCCCATGTTCGTTTCGATGGCGCGGACCAGCAGACGCACGCCGAATCCGGCGAGCCCAAGCCCCACCGCTGCCGCGACGCCGCACAGCACGAGCGCCTCGGCGAAGAGCTGCGCAACGATCCGTGCGCGACTCGCGCCCAAGGCGTGGCGCACGACGAGCTCTCTCTCGCGCGTTGCCGCCCGCGCGAACACCAGCAGCGCAACGTTGCCGCAGACCAGCACGACCAGCATGAGGAAGAAGGCGTAGCTCGACCGGGCCGCGAACAGGTCGGACCCATCGAGGAGGGCGACCGACTCTGCGTACGGCATGACGCGCGGCCGCAGGTGCTGGTGCGTAACCGGAAAGTCGGACGCGGCGCGACGGCCCCACGTCGTCAGCTCCGTCTGCGCCTGCGAGAGCGTGGCACCGGGGGCGAGTCTCCCGAAGAGCCGAAGCGCGGGTCCTTCGCCGCGTGGGTAGTCGAGCGGCGACAGTCGCAGCGGCACCCAGAGGCTTTGCGCGACCGGGAACGCAAACGATTCGGGCATCACGCCGACGACGGTCGTTGCTGTACGGCCCAGCTGCACCACGCGCCCAATCACGTTCGGGTCACCGCGGAACCGACCCTGCCAGACGCCGTACCCGATCACGGCGACAGCGGGGGCGCCGGGGCGCTCGTCGGCGTCACTGAGTGCGCGCCCAAGGAGTGGCCGCTCGGGCGCGACGCGGAACCCCGAGGCACTGATCTCGGCCACCTCGGCCGGCCGAGACGCACCGTCGGTCGTGATGAGGTTGCGCTCTGCCAGCGCGTATGCCCCAAGCTCCGTGACCGACGTGAGTTCGGCGCGCCACGTCGCGAAGTCATGCAGCACGCGAGGCTCCGCGCGCCCCGCAGCGGCGTCCCAGGTCTCGAGCGCCACGATGCGGTCGGCGTCGGGGAGCGGGAGGCGCGGCGAGAGCACCTGGCCCACGAACTCGAACGACGCCGCGGCGACCCAGACTGCGAAGGCGAAGGCGAGCCCGCCGACGAGCGTGAGCCCCGGGTACTTCACCAGCATGCGGACGCCGAGCTTGAAGTCGAGCGAGAGGCCGCCAAGCCAGCGCAGGCCCCGTCCATCGCGCAGTGATTCCTTGTGGTGCTCCACGCCGCCGAACGCGACGAGGGCACGACGCCGTGCCTCGCCGGCATCAAGCCCGTCGTCGCGCTGAAGACGCGCCGTCTCCATCTCGATGTGGAAGGCGATCTCCTCGCTGAATCGCGCGTCGGAGTGCGTGCGCGAGAACAGCAGTGCCAGACGCGCGCGCACCCCGTCGAGCGCGCTCACGCGGTCCTTAGCACGGCTTCGAGCCCCGCGGTGAAGCGCCTCCAGCTCTCGAGCTCCGTGCCCAGCGCGCGGTGACCCGAGGTCGTGAGCTGATAGAAGCGGGCGCGGCGGCCGTTGTCGCTGACCCGCCACTCGCTGGTGATCAGCCCGTCCTTCTCGAGCCGCTGCAGCGCCGGGTACAGCGATCCCTGGTTCACTTCGAGGACACCCTCGGAGATCTGCTGAATCCGCTGCCCAATGCCCCACCCGTGCATGGGTTCGAGGGACAGCGTCTTGAAGACCAGGAGGTCGAGGGAGCCGCGGAGGGCGTCGGTCTGCGAGCGCGGGGCCATGGGCGGGGTCGGCGTTTTTCGTCTAGGTGTCTACAGGAGACTACAACACTCTTGTCTAGTTGTCGAGAGGAGCCTACGAGATTGTC
This sequence comes from Gemmatimonadaceae bacterium, assembly GCA_020851035.1. Lineage (NCBI taxonomy): Bacteria > Pseudomonadati > Gemmatimonadota > Gemmatimonadia > Gemmatimonadales > Gemmatimonadaceae > Gemmatimonadaceae bacterium. Next base: position 39,186 of record JADZDM010000007.1, read on the forward strand.
ACTGCGGCGGTTTCGGTGCCCGGGTGCCGTCAGCGATCTCGAGCGCGCGTCACCGTGACGCCTCGGTTGGGGCGCGACAGCGGTCACCGCGTCCAGATTTCCGGCACGCCGAGTCTTGCCGTCGGCATGGCATCAGTGTGACACCAGAGTGACGAGCCGGGGCGGAGCGGCGGTCGATGCCCAAGGCCTGCTGAGCCGGCATTCGGGCTTAGCAAAGACTTAGCATAAGAACGACGAATTGCTGGGTCGCTCCCCCTAGGGACGCCCTCTGCGCGGGGTGTGTTTTGCCCCCTTTTTCACGCTTTCCAGGCGTGCGCCTTCAACCACGCGGCCACCTGTCCCTACAGGGCGTACAGCCCCTCTTCTGCCCCCCGCCCCGACCGGCCGTTGACCAGCCACCGCGAGGCACGGAGACGAGGGCGGAACGCAGTCGATACCGGGCGAGGGTGTCAGCCCCGGCCGCACCCATTCCCTGCTCTGCGCCACCGTACACGCCGGACCTGCACCCGACCGAACCCACACTCGCGCAGCGTGGTATACCAGCCACTGGCCGCCTGCCACCGGAGACGCAAGTTGAGGAAGGCCCCTCGACCGGCAGCACGACCTCCCACGCCGGAATACCCGCCTGAGACCGCCGATGACGTTCCGCACCCGCGCCCCGTTCCTGCTGCTGCTGGCCGCCGTGGCACCGCACACACCGGCACTGGCCCAGCCCGCCGCCTACTCCGTCACGCCACCGGCAGGCTGGCTGAGTGCCGCGCAGGACGGCGCCACGCTGTTCGTTCCGCCCGGTGGCCCGCCCGGCAACACCTACATCCTGCTGCTGCCCGTGCAACCACGCACGGCCGACTTCCCCGCGCAGTTCACTGCCAACCGCCAGCGCATGGAAGCCGCGCTCGGACTCACGCTGACCCTCGAGCGGCCGGGAAAGCGCGGCTCCGGTGCCGCTGGTGACTTCGCGGCCTGGTTCGGCACCTACCGGTCCAGCCAGGGCATGCGGCACGTGGCCTACATGGCACGGGCCGACAGTGGCGCCTACGGCTCCATGCTGTTCCTGGTCGATTCCGACTCCGGGTACCAGCGCCACGCCGGGAAGGCCACGGAGATGTTCAACGGGCTGCGCCTCACCCCCGAGGCCGCCCGGCTCGCGGCCGCCGCGCCTCCGCTCACTCCGGCCGCGCCGCGTGAGCCGGCCGGCACGCCGCCAACCCGGCCCGGTCCGGTGCACGTGACCGCGGGGCGCGTGCCGGCCGACGCGCTGTCCGGCCGCGCGCTGGACCTGCGGCGGGAGCTGGGCGTGTCGCACCTGGAAGGCACCTGGGTCTTCGACACCATCAAGCGCGACTTCCGCGTCAGCTTCGGCTCGCAGACGATGGCATCCGGCAGCACCTACGAGACCATGACGACCTCCATGACCACCATGGAAGGTGGCGGCGGCACCTACCTGCGCGTGGAGCCGGACGGGCACTATCGCTTCTTCCACGGCTACCGCGACCGGAACTGCAGCACCACGCTGACGCACGAGGGCACGCTCACGCTGGAGGGCCGCCTGCTGGTGATGCAGCCACAGCGCGCACACGAGTCCAGCCACCGCCTCACGGCAGGGGCCCCGCGGAGCTGTGTGGAGCGTGACGGCGATGGCTCACTGGCGCCGCGCCGCTACACGGTGGACCTGACCGTGTCGCAGACCGTCTACGGCCTGCCCACGTACCACCTGTCGCTGACCAACGCCGATGCGCGCGGCGAATCCATCAAGAGCTTCGAACGACTGCAGGCGCGGCCGCTGCCGGAATCCGCCGGCATGCTGCCCAACAGCACCCCGCCCACTCAACTGCCGCCGCCGCGCATGGTGGGCACCTGGCTGGTGGCGTCTGACGATGCGCCGCTGGACGCGGCGGGGTTCCTCTCGCCGGCCACGCGCTACGATGATCGCCGCTACCGCGCAGGGCTGCGCATCCTCGCCAATGGACGATACGAGCTGGTGGTGCGCCGACCGGACGTGCTCAGCGCACCGGTGTGCACGCGTGACCTGCTGCTCGTGGAGCAGGGCGAGGTGCGGGTCGCCACGTCGCCGTACAACGCCAACGGTGGCAACCTGATCCTGCAGCCCACCTCGTCGCGCCTGGACGACCGGATCCTGCAATGCGGGGCCGAGAGCGTGCAGCGCACCGCCGACCTCTCACTGGCACCGCGCCACCTGCACTGGCAGATGAGCGGAAGCCGGGGCGAGCAGCTCGCCGTGCTGTGCGGCGACTGGGCCGACCGCCAGGCGGCCTGGCGCTTCCTCTCCTGTCCGCAGGATGCCGCCCAGGTCTACCGCGGGTACACGCGCCAGTGAGCGGCGCGGCCGGCGTCGCGGCGCGGGAGCACCGTCAGTCGTTCCACGCCGACGCGAGCGCGGCATACAGCAGCGCGAACCCGATGGCCACGGCCGTGCCACCGATCAACGCCGGCTTCGACCCGAGCCGCGCCCCCGCGTGCAGCCCCGTCGCAAGGCGACCGTCACGGTGGCTCGCGGAGCCGCGCAGCACGATCGCGCCGTAGTCACTGAAGTTCAGCGCCACGTCACCCACCACCGCCGCACTCCGGGACCGGAATCGCCGCTCACGCACGATCCCCGCGCCCACGTCGACCGCCAGGCCGCTGGTGTCGAGCCAGCGGCGATACCGGACCTTCGCGCCAACGTCGGGCCCGAGCACGAGCGCACCACCGATCGCGTGGTTCGGCCCGCGGTTCGCCATCATCCCCAGCTCCACCAGGATCTCGCTCGCGTGGTCCTCGTCGCGGAGCCCCGGGTAGACGGTTCCATCGTAGCCGACGGCAGGGCGGCTCGTGGTCGCCACGTTGCGCAGGAAGCCGAGCTCCGTCAGCACGAATCGCCGGCACGCGGGAAGCGGCTGGCCGCGGAAGCAGGTCAGGCGGGGCGGCTTCCCGGCGGCGGCCGCCGCCGACTGTGCCGCGAGCGGCCCCGGTGCGCCCGCCGCCAGCCCGAGGACAGCGAGCCAGACTGCGCGCGGGCGACGGAGCCCAGCGGTGGTGGCGTGTGGTGCGCGGAGAGTCACGTGGAAGCGCCTTGATCGAATGGACATGGAGACCCCATCCCGATGATCGCCACGCCCCCATCCGGCGCACATACGTCACCTGACGTAGCCTCGTGTCTCACCTGCTGCACGCAGGCGTGCCGAGCCAGCCGCGGGGAGCCGGCGTCGGCGGCGAAGCCTCCGCCAGACGACAGAACCGGGCGCCCGCCGCTTTCGCGGCACGACGCCCGGCTCGGATGGCAGGACTGTTGACGACACGGACAGGGTGGGATTCGAACCCACGGTACCGTTTCCGGCACGCCGGTTTTCGAGACCGGTTCCTTCAACCACTCGGACACCTGCTAGCAAACGCCGAGGAACTGGCGCGCGCTCCTGGGCGAGGTATCGAAGGGGAACTCCTCCGTGACCACATCGGCAAAGTCCCAAAACCAACGCGCACACCGGCTGACCATCCGCAGTCGCGAGAGGCAGACACATGCGCTTCTCGTTTGTCAACCCGCTCCACGCTCAAGGGTTCTTCCGACGCGAACGATGGCAAGAGTCCAGCATGGCACCCAGGCGATCGTGGAGCACGCGAGCGTCGTCGTGGAACGAGCAGGAATCGCGACGCGGACGTTCTATCGCGTTGCGACGAACCGCTTCGCCACTCGCCGCGACTGCGGAACGGACGGCCAAAGCGCACTGGTCCCCCGACCCACGCGAAACGCATAGCAGCTAGACGGATCGATGCAGCCGGTGTTGGTATTGATCGAGACGGAAAGCATCGAAGTCGCGACTGAGACCCCGCCCTCCACGATCCTCGCCCGCACAAGGAGCGTTCCGGAGTAGTAAGGCTCGACCCACCGAGCGTAAGTCGGACCCGTGGCCGAGATGGACCATGATTGACCGCCGTCGCTCGACACATCCCAACCAATCGTGGATGCAGGCGGCGCATTGACCGCCGTTGCGTACCACGAGTGCGAGCCAGCTTCAGAAACAAAAGTCGGGCCGGCTATCGTGATGCTCACCTGTGACACCGGCGGTGGTCCTGGGTAGGCCCTGTCAGTATCCCAGCAGTTCGACGGGAGTGAGCACACGAGAACGGGACGGGTCACAATATCGTCTGTCCCAAGGGCATTGTCGTGGAGCTGGAAAGTGACGGAATCCTTGTACGGGGCACCATCGACCGAGCGTGCGAAGGACACGCGGTTCACGAACACCTTTGCGCCGTCAGCGTCGACATACGACGTCCCGCCGAGACCCTGCATGACGGTGCCGCCAACCCTGGTGCTCCAGTTGACACTGTAGTTCCCGGATCCAGTATTGGCACTTGGCAGAGCGTTCAGGTGGTTCGCGACGACATTGCTCAGTATGTACCCTTCGCCGTAGGGCTGATCGTCCGTATAGTAGGTGACCGGTTGCATGCTGCGCCACCGAACGATGCAGGGCCCTCCGTTCGCGGCACCAGCGTCGAAACCGGTGCCCTCGGCGTTCTGCAGGCCATTGCAGCCCTTCGATGCGATCAGTCGGTTCACAATCTGCGCCGCAGAGAGATACTGAAAGCGCGCGCGCATCAACGCCACGACGCCGCTGACAACCGCCGTGGCGCCGGACGAGCCTTCGAGGCCAACGATACTCGTGCTCCCAAGCGTGCGCGTCGCGCTGCCGACAACTGCACGAATCTTCCACGGATTCGATCCCAGCCCGTACACGTTTGTCGGGAAGCTACCGTCTTCGAGCATTCCTGACACGGCCAAGACTTCCGCCTGAGCAGCGGGCCACACGGGCGTCGAACCATACGGACAGACCTGCGCTGGTGGACCGTCGTAGCAAGTCCCCGCGGCACCAACGTATACGATGCCTAGACCATAGTATCCGCGATCGATCTCGTCGGAGATCGCCTGGGAGAAACGGGTGAGCCCCCACGCCATGTTGATCACCTTCGCGTGGCGAACAGATGCCGCCATCACAAGGGCTTGGCGCATTTCCCATGTACCGCCAAATGTGTTGATGAGCACGTTGTCGTTCCCCCATACGAACGCCATCGAGGCACCATAGGCGACGCCGACGACACCACTTCCATCTCTCGGCGCGCCGATGATACCCGCGCTGCGTGTGCCATGGGCACATGTCGGAAAGGGGAAATTGTTGGACACGGTCTTGTCGACCGTCAACGCCCGCCCGGCACTTGCACCCGCGGCAAAGCGGCCCGGAGCGAACTCGGACGCCGGCGACTGATCGAGGCCGGTGTCAGTTACGCCGACCACGACTCCGGTCCCAGTCGTCATCCGCCACGCGTTCGCGATGTTCATGCCCCAGAAGGTCCGGAAGGATCGCGAATACTTGTCGGCGCCGGAACCGAGCGTCAACGACAGCAACGAGCTCGAGGACAGGGGATCCCCAACTCCGCAACTGCTGAACGACTGCACAGGGGCCGATGCAGGTTCGACGTACGACGACGACGGCAGTCGACGAAGCTCCCCGAGCGCTCGGACGCCGGAGACCTTCACCACGGCAAGCGGTGCGTGTACGGAATCGACATACGTGACGCGAAGGCCCTTGACCCGAGCCAGTTCATCTGCCTTCTGCACCCAGGCGTGTCGGGTTAGTGTCGGCACCCCCCGTTCAACCGATCGCAGCGCACCTGGCGCGCGGAGTCCGACGATGACAGCGGAGTCAGTCCGAGCGATGACGGCCCAGAGCTCGTCATCGCTAAGCGACGTCCAACGTGCTGGCGCCGCACCGCGGTCCTTCAACACCTGTGCGGACACCGCGCCAGCCGCGGCCACTGTCGGATCCGTGGGGTCCAGGGAGCAACCTTGGGTCGCGATGCACGCCAGGAGAAGAAGCGCAGCTCGGCAGCGAGCCGCGCGCACATGTCGCGCGATAGCGACTAGAACGGCGGGCAGAGCGACCCGTGGTTTCGTGGCAGGTCGTGTGCCCGCAGTACACGCTGTCCTTCGGAACCGTCGCACTGACATAGTCGCTCTCCAGACATAAGGTGGATCAGCACAATAGGAGTCAGCGCCCGTGGTGTGTCAAGGGCGGATCGTGCAGGCCTCGAGTGTCGGAGCTTCTGTCGGAGTTGAGCGGATAAGGCCGCATGCAGGGCGCGACCGCCATGCTGAGAGACCACGTGTGTGCCGAGCGATCCCGGACGCAGAAAACTGATACCGTCGGCCTTTGGGGGTTACCCGAGGTTGTGCATGACACGCGATACTTGCGGCAGGGCTGATGAGTCTTCCTGCCTGATGCGCTGTGCCGTGCCTTGCCGTCCTGCCCTGTGTTACGACTGCCTGCAGCGTGGGGGGAGTGCGCCCAGGTGCGTCGCGCGCGCTCTGGTGGGGACTGCAGGCACGGCGAACGCAATGCTACATGCTGGGCGGCGAGGCTCCGCCTGATCAGCAGTCTGCGCCACCTCTTGACCTTGGGAACTCCGCCGCTCGCGGCGTGCCTCGAGACGACACTTCCACAGCGCGCCGCGTTTTCCGCGTCGGTGTGGATCGCCTCTCTGGGAGAGGCTGGCGCGCCAAGGGATGGGTGACCCTGTTGATAGTGCTCGTCCACATGAACGAGCGAGACCCAGGCCCGCCGAGGCAGTCGCGCACCCTCTTCCTCAGCGGCCGCTGATCAAGTTCAGCCGCCGGAGGGCGCCACAGGGATCCGACGCGGCCCCGCTGAGAATCTCAGCGGGCGCTGCCTCGGCCAACTTCTTCCTCTGAGTAGCGCGCCTGACCGGCCGCCCGGATGCCCCGAAATAGAGTCCGGGCCCCACCGAAGCGACGGCGAGACCCGGACGACACTGAGTGATGTACACGGACAGGGTGGGATTCGAACCCACGGTACCGTTTCCGGCACGCCGGTTTTCGAGACCGGTTCCTTCAACCACTCGGACACCTGTCCAGCAACGCCAATGAACCGGCGTAGCCTTTGAGTCTAGGCACTTCAGGGCGACGGGTCAACGTCCATGGAGGTCACGGCCTCCTCCCGCCGGCCGGCGAAGAAGGCCTTCAGCATCGCGCCCGCCTCGTCCGCCAGCACCCCGCCGGCCACCTCGGGCCGGTGGTTCAGCCGCGGATGCCGCAACAGGTCGCCCACCGACCCCGCCATGCCCGCCTTCGGGTCCCAGGCGGCGAACACCACCCGGTCCACGCGGCTCAGCACGATCGCCCCGGCACACATCGCACACGGCTCCAGTGTCACGTACAACGTGCAGCCCGTCAGCCGGTCACTGCCGCGGACCGACATGGCCGCGCGCAGCGCGCGCAACTCGGCGTGCTGCGTGGCGTCGGCATCACCACGCATGGCGTTGGCGCCGGTGGCGACGAGCGCGTCATCCGCCACCACGCACGCCCCCACCGGCACCTCCCCCCGCGCACGCGCAGCGGTTGCCTCGTCCAGCGCCACCTGCATCCAGCGCGCGTCGCCCGGACGCGCGAACGCACTCACGCCACCGCTCCCGCCGCGCTTTCCTCCGCCGGTGCCGGCGCCGGCGCCGATGGTGCGTCCGACACCTGCCGCGTGAACACCAGCGTCTGCCCCGCCCCGGGGGATGCCACCACCGTGTCTCCGTCGTGCAGCGTGCCGTCCAGCAGCGCCAGCGCCAGCGGGTTCTGCACCATGCGCTGGATCGTGCGCTTCAGCGGCCGCGCGCCGAACGCCGAGTCGTACCCCTCACCCACCAGCAGCTGCTTGGCCTCGGGCGTGAGCGTGATGTGCAGCTTCCGGGCACCGAGCATGGCGTCCAGCTTCCCGAGCTGCAGGTCCACGATGCTCGCGATCTCGGCCTCGCCCAGCGGCCGGAACACCACGATGTCGTCGATGCGGTTCAGGAACTCGGGACGGAACTGCTGCCGCAGCATCCCCAGCACTTGTGTCTCCACCAGCGCCCAGTCCTCGGCGTACCGCTCGAGGATCACCTGGCTGCCGATGTTGCTGGTGAGGATCACCACGGTGTTGCGGAAGTCCACCGTGCGCCCCTGGCTGTCGGTGAGGCGCCCGTCGTCGAGCAGTTGCAGCAGCACGTTGAACACGTCGGGGTGCGCCTTCTCGATCTCGTCGAAGAGCAACACCGAGTACGGGCGGCGCCGCACGGCCTCGGTGAGCTGCCCGCCCTCGTCGTAGCCCACGTAGCCCGGCGGCGCGCCGATCAGGCGCGCCACCGCGTGCTTCTCCATGTACTCCGACATGTCGAGCCGCACCATCGCGCGCTCGTCGTCGAACAGGAAGTCGGCCAGCGCGCGCGCCGTCTCGGTCTTGCCCACGCCGGTGGGGCCGAGGAAGAGGAAGCTGCCGATGGGGCGGTTGGGATCCTGCAGGCCGGCGCGCGACCGGCGCACGGCGTTGGACACCGCCGCCACCGCGTCGCGCTGCCCGACCACGCGGCGCGACAGCTCCTCCTCGAGCTTCGTGAGGCGCTCGCGCTCCGACTCCAGCATGCGCTGCACCGGGATGCCCGTCCACTTCGCGACGACCGCTGCGATGTCGTCGTCGCCGACCTCCTCCTTCAGGAAGCGGCGCCGCCCGTCCCGCACCGACACCACCGCCTCCGCGTCGGCCAGCTCACGCTGCAGTTGCGGAATGCGCCCGTAGCGGATCTCGGCCGCCTGCTGCAGGTCGCCCGTGCGCGCGGCGCTCTCGGCCTCGGTGTTGGCGTGGTCGATGGCCTGCTTGATGCGGCCGACGTCACCCAGGGCCTGCTTCTCCTGCTGCCACTGCGCCTTCATGGTGGCGCCCTGCGTCTTCAGCTCGGCCAGCTCGCGCTCGAGTGCCACCAGGCGCTCGCGCGCCGGTGCATCGGTCTCCTTCTGCATCGCCTGCCGCTCGATCTCGAGCTGCATGACCCGGCGCTCCACCTCGTCGATCGGCTGCGGCAGCGAGTCGATCTCGATGCGCAGCCGGCTCGCCGCCTCGTCCAGCAGGTCGATGGCCTTGTCGGGCAGGAAGCGGTCGCCGATGTAGCGGTTCGAGAGCGTGGCGGCGGCCACGATGGCCCCGTCGGTGATGCGCACGCCGTGGTGCGACTCGTAGCGCGCCTTGAGCCCGCGCAGGATCGCGATCGTGTCGTCGAGCGTCGGCTCGCCCACGAACACCGGCTGGAACCGACGCTCGAGGGCAGCGTCCTTCTCGAGGTGCTTGCGGTATTCGTCGAGCGTGGTGGCACCCACCATGTGCAGCTCGCCGCGTGCGAGCATCGGCTTCAGCATGTTGCCGGCGTCCATCGACCCCTCGGCCTTGCCGGCGCCGACCAGCGTGTGGAGCTCGTCGATGAACACCACGATCTCCCCCTCGCTGTCGACGATCTCCTTCAGCACCGCCTTCAGCCGTTCCTCGAACTCGCCGCGGAACTTGGCACCCGCGATCAGCGCGCCAAGGTCGAGCGAGAGGAGGCGCTTGCCGCGCAGTCCCTCGGGCACGTCGCCGTTGACGATGCGCTGCGCGAGCCCCTCGACGATGGCCGTCTTGCCGACGCCCGGCTCACCGATCAGCACCGGGTTGTTCTTGGTGCGGCGCGACAGCACCTGGATCACGCGGCGGATCTCGTCGTCGCGGCCGATGACCGGGTCGAGCTTGCCGTCGCGCGCACTCTCGGTGAGGTCGCGGGTGTAGCGCTGCAGCGCCTGGTAGCGGTTCTCGGGTGACTGGTCCGACACCTTGTGCGACCCGCGCACCGCGGTGAGCGCGGTGGCGAGCGCCTCGGATGTGGCGCCCATCGCCGTCAGCAGCGCGCGGCTGTCGGTGCCCTTCACCGCCGCGAGTGCGAGCAGGAAGTGCTCGGTGCTGACGTAGTCGTCGCCGAGGGCCTTCGCATCGGCATCGGCGCGGTCGAACACCTGGTTCAGCTCGCGCGAGACCTGCGGCTGCGCCTCACTCTGCTTCGGATAGCGGGCCGCCTCGGTCTCGGCGCGCTGCCGGAGCTCGGGCGTCTTGACACCGGCCTTCTGCAGCAGCGGCACCACGATGCCGTCCTGCTGCGCGATGAGCGCCAGCAGGAGGTGCAGGTCGTAGACCAGCGGGTTGCCGGCACGGCGGGCCAGCGACACCGCCTCGTTGACGGCTTCGCCGGACTTGATGGTGAGGCGGTCTGGATTCAGCATCGGGAGGTCTGGGATCTGGGGAGAAGCGTCACGATACGCGCATTCACCACGGAAGGTGCAACACGGGGACCTCCGCGACCTGCCACACCGGCCCGCGACGGGCGCCGCCGCGCCGTCAGCGTGGCAGGCCGTCGGCCCGACTGGCAGGCCTTGCCAGCGCCCCGGTCAGCCCGATACGCTCGCAGGCATGAACCGGCACCGAATCCCGTCATTCGCGGCGCTCCTCGCCGTCCTCGTCCTCGGCGGTTGCCGAAGCCGGAAGGCCGACCTCGGCATGAGCGACAGCGCCTTCGTCCAGGTGATGAGCGAGCTGAAGGTGGTGGCGGACGAACCGAAGATCACGCCGGACGTGCGGGCGCAGCGCCGCGACGCCGTGCTCCGCCGGCGCGGTGTCTCGGCGGCACAGATCGAGGGGCTCTCGACCACACTCACCGAGCACCCCCGCCACGCCCGCGACCTCTGGTCGGCGATCGACCTCAAGGCCATGAAGCTGTCGCAGGTGAAGAACAACACCGGCGGCGCCGCGCGCTGACCGACGGGCACGGAAAAGGGCGCGCCGGAACCCTCCGGGCACGCCCTTCACCGATGAACGACCAGCTTCTTCACCATGGCCCGTCCGTTCACCTCCAGACGGTACAGGTAGATGCCATCCGGCGCATCCCGCTGCGTGCCATCAACCCGGCCATCCCAGTACGCCTGATACTGCCGGCAGGTCAGCATCACTCCATTCAGCCGCCGCGCTCCTTCCAGCTCGCCGTTCGGACCGGTGAGCTGGGCTACCGCGACCTCCTGTGCGAGGAGGTTGTAGATCCGCAACGACACCCGGTACTGCCGCCGGGAGTCCCGGCAGACGGGCGGGTCCCCCACGAAGAACGGGAACCGCGTCTCACCTGCCGTGGGATTCGGAGAACTCTGCCCGAGGTCGAACCCGTCGGGACGCAGCTTCACCGGCGCGGGGGCCGGCGAGACTGGGGCCTGGGCGAACGACGACACCGGCAGTGCGACGGCGAGCCCCACGGCCAGGTGCCGTGCGAGTCTCCGCCAGGTCATGCCACACTCCAAACGAACGAGAGAAGTTTTCTGAGCAACCTCGAGTAAAGGACCGGTTTCGCCTGCACTTCACGATCAGCCTAGGATATCTCAGTACACCGGTCAAGCAAGCAACGGACCAGCCCGACGCCAGTGCTCACTGCAATCGGGCACGCCGGCGCTTCAGTGACGACAGCCACACGCAAGGCTCAGGTCGCCGCCCAGGCGTCGAAGGCCCGCAGCGGCCGGCCATCGGTGAGGTGCGCGTGCACGAAGATCCGCAGGAGTCGGCGGTGCGCCCGGACCGTCGGGTCCCCAGCCCCTGCCGATGCCGGCTCCTTTCCGCCGTCGGGCGGGTCGGCCACGAGGCCGGGGCCACGCAGCGGGCCAGCCGGCTCGCCCGCCAGCCAGCCGCGTACCGTCGCGCGGGCGGTCGCCGGAAGGCGCCGGCAGGGCACCCGGGCTGCGCAGCCGTCACAGAGCACCCCGCCGGCGTCGGCGCTGAACGACAACTCCAGCCCCGGTGCCAGTTCGCGGTCGCACTGCACGCAGGCGTCCAGCGCCGGCGTGAACCCTATGGCGGAGAGCAGCCGCCAGATCGCCCGGATCGATTCCACCGCCGGTTCGGCGCCGCCGGTGATCGCGTCCAGCCCATCCCGCAGCGCGTCGAAGGCGTCGGCCGGCGTGTCGTCGTCCGCCGCCACGCGCAGCATCACCTCCGCCAGCGCCGACGCGCCCTCGAATCGCTCCAGTGACCCGCCGAGTGCCACGCGCGAGCGCACCACGTCGAACCGCGCGAGGGTGTGCAGGTCGCGTCCGGGGCGCGTCTCGTACTGCACCTCGCCCTCGGCGAACAGGTCGACGGCCGACCCGAACCGTCGCTGCGACGAGCGCGCGCCCCTGGCCATGACGGACTGCACGCCGGCGTCCCGGGTCGCCAGGCGCAGGATGCGCGACGACTCGCTGTAGTTCAGCGCGTGCAGGACGATGGCGGTGGTGACGACGGAAGGCACACCCGCAATCTACCGGCATCACACCGGCGGCCGGGGCTCACCCGGGGCGTCGCAGCGGGACCAGCGTGGGAGCGCCGACGGCGGGATCGTGCGACACCACGAGCGGCCAGCCGTACACCGCCTCCAGCACCGACGCCTGCATCACGTCGCGCGGTGTGCCCGCCGCCGCCACCCGTCCGTCGTGCATCAGGATCAGCACGTCGGCGAAGCGTGCGACCAGCGTGAGCGTGTGGCTCACCAGCACGACCGTCCGCCCCGCGCGGGCCTCCCGCGAGAGCGTCTCGAACGTGGCCATCTCGTGCGCGACGTCGAGGAAGGTCGTCGGTTCGTCGAGCAGCAGGACCGGAGTGTCTTGTGCCATGGTGCGCGCCAGCCGCACGCGCTGCCACTCACCGCCGGACAGTTCATCCGTCCGCCGCGACGCGAACGCGACGACGTTGGCGCGTTCCATGGCCGCCTGCACGATGGCATCGTCCCGCGCCGCGGGGGCATCCCACACGCCAAGGAACGGTGACCGTCCGAGCGCCACGTAGTCCCGTACCAGCATCGGGAACGCCAGCGACTCGCGCTGGGGCATCACCGCCACCAGGCGGCTCACCTCGCGCGGGGAGGCGTGGAGGAGGTCGGTGTCGCCAACCATGATGCGCCCCGACCGCTGCGGCATCAGCCCGAGCACGCCACGCACCAGCGAGCTCTTGCCGCTGCCGTTCGGCCCGACGACTGCCGTGATGCTGCCGGGCGCGGCGAGGAACGACACAGCCTTCACCACCGGCGTCGCGGTCGGGGCGTACGCGAGCGTGACGCCATCGAAACGGAGTGGAGTGGCGGCGGTCACCGCACCCTCCGCAACCGCGAGAGGAACACCGGCACGCCCACCAGCGCCGTGATCGCGCCGATCGGCAGCTCGATCGGCGCCCGCAGCGTGCGTGCCAGCAGGTCCGACAACAGCACGAGGGCCGCGCCGGCGAGCGCGGACGACACGATGAGCGGGCGGTGGCGCACGACGCCGAAGGCGCGCACGACATTCGGCACCACGAGCCCCACGAACCCGATCAACCCGGCTGCAGACACGCTGGCAGCGGCAAGGAGCGCGCTCAGGAGGAAGACCTGCCGCGTGGCCGCGCCGACGTCGGCACCGAGTGCCGCAGCGGATTCCTCGCCGAGGGACAGGACATCCAGCACCCGTGCGCGTGCGACGAGCAGACCGACGCCGACGAGGACATAGGCCGCGAGCCAGGCCACGCGCGTCCACGAGGCATCGCCCAGGCTGCCGGCCATCCAGAACAGGGCGCCCCGCACCTTGTCCGGCGGCTGGTCCGCGAGCAGGACGAGGATCGCGGCGTTCGCGAAGGCGCCGATCACCACGCCCGCCATCAGCAGCGTGCGGGAGTCGCGCGCGCCTCCCGCCGCGCGGGCCAGCCCGAGCACCACCAGCACCGCCGCGATGGCGCCGGCGAAGGCCGCCAGCGGCAGCAGTGCCCCGTCAACCACGCCAAGGATCATCGCGACCACGCCGCCCAGTGCCGCGCCTCCGGACACACCCAGCAGGTACGGCTCGGCGAGCGGATTGCGGAGCGTGCCCTGCAACGCCGAGCCACTGCTGCCCAGCGCGCAGCCGACGAGGATGGCGAGGGCAACGCGTGGCAGCCGCAGCTCGCGCACGATGGTCACGGCGAGTGCATCGCCCTGCCCCGCCAGTGCATGCAGCGCCGCGCCGGGGTCCAGCGGCACCGCGCCGATCGCCAGGCTCGCGATCACCAGCAGGACGAGTGCGATCACGGTTCCGGCCCAGAGCACCGCCGGCCGGCGGTGCGGTGCCGCCATCGTCAGCGCCTGCCGGACGCGCCGGCACCGCCGCCCGCTGCCGCGCGGCCCATCAGCGCGCCGCGTCGCGACTGATCAGCGCCTCGGTGAGCGCGCTCTTCAGCGACTGCCGGCGCTGGGCGTATTCCGCGCGCGCGGCGTCGTCCGGGTCGCGTGCGCGCTCGAACTTCGCATCGAGGTCGGCGATCTGGCGCGCGAGCCGTTCCGCCTCGCGATCGGCGGCCACCGCCGACGCCACGCCCGGCGTGCGTGGTGCAGTGCGTCGCCCGAAGGCGCGCGCCAGCGACACCAGCATCGCGAGCGCGATGGCGGCCACCAGTGACAGCACGATCCGCGTCTTCTGCGCCTGCGCACTGCCGGGCAGCGTGATCTCCAGCACCCCCTCCGCCGGCACGTCATTGCCGAGGAAGCGTCGGAAGTTCCGGCCGTCGAGCGATGCCGGCGCCGTCTCGCTGGTGCGCGGCGCGGTGACGGTGGCCTGCGGATCCTCCGCCAGCACCTCGAGCACGCCGGTCGCGAACTGCACCGGCACCTTGAGCGGGAAGGCGTCGGCGTCCACCGAGTACGAGAACGAGAGACGCTTGAGGCCGGGTGCGAACGGCATCTGCACCAGCACCTCGCCCTCGGAGAACGTCACCGCATCGGCCGGCACGTCACCCTGCGCGACCTTGAAGTCCTGGGCGCCCTGCGGGATGCGCACGCGGAACGTCGGCGTCTTGTCGGAGCGGCCGATCAGCGTGCGGCTCGAGTCGTTGGTGATCTCGAACACCTCGATCAGCGCGCGACGGGTGCCGCCGGTGCTGGCCGAGAGGATGATGTGGCGGCCGCGGACCGTGAGCCGGATGCCCGACGAGGTGGTGTCGAAGACCTGGATCTCGGCATCGGGCCCGGAGACCTGCGGCTGCGACAGCCCCGAGGAGAAGTAGGCGATGCCGGCGTAGCTGGCCGAGACGAAGTAGATCGCGTCGGGGGCACCGGTCTGCCGGTAGGAGAAGCGGTACGCGCCGTCGCTGGTCGTGCGCATCGAGTCGAGGGGGCCGGCGCGGTCCTGCCCGACGCGATGGAGGGTGACCCACGTCCCGATGACCGGCTCGAAGGCCTCGGCACCGGGGCGGACCACGCGCCCCTCGACGGTCCGGACGCCATTGGCGGCGCCCGCCGCCGCAGCGGTGTCGGCCGGCAGCGAATCCGCCGGAACGGCGGGCGGTGGCGCCTGGGCGCCCGCAGGCGCTGCCAGCAGCAGCAGCAGCGTCAGCACCGGTGCCAGCACGCTGCGCCACGGCCGGCCGTCAGGGCATGAACTTGCCAAGATCTTCCGGTCGCAGTCGCTGAAGGTATGCCTTGAGTTCATCCGGGCTCATGTCCATGCCGGTGGATCGATCCCCACCGGGGATCGGCGGCGGTACGATGGACTGCTCGTCGCCGTCGTGCACGATGAGCAGGTCGTCTGCGGCAAAGATGGCGGCACCGGTGCGCAAGGCAATGGCGACCGAGTCGCTCGGCCGGGCATCGATCGAGATGATCGACTCACCATGCTGGAGCTGGAGCTCCGCGAAGTACGTCCCGTGCTCCACGCGGCTGATGACGACGCGCCGCACGGTGGCGCCGAGGCCGAGGATGACCTGCTTGATGAGGTCGTGGGTGAGCGGCCGGTCGCGGGTCACCGACTGCAGTTCCATGACGATGGCTTCCGCCTCGGGCTGCCCGATCCAGATCGGCAGCACGCGGGTGCCGTGCAGCTCGCGCAGCACCAGCACGTACGTGCTGGCGACGCTGTCCACACCCAGTCGCGCGACCCGCATCTCGATCATGCCCGGAAGCTACTGGGACGGGGTCACACGGGAACAGCCCACGCGCCGCACCGGGTGGTGCCACGCGTGGGCTGTCCGGACTGCACCTCAGATCAGATCGCGGCCTTGAGGTCCCGGGCGCGGTTCGTCCGCTCCCAGGTGAACGTGTTGTACAGGCGGGACGGCTTGCCGGTCGTCACGTCCACGTGGCGCACCTGCGACGGCGTGCGGCCGAAGTGGCCGTACGCGGTGGTGGCCGAATAGATCGGCTTGCGCAGGTCGAGCGACGTGATGATGCCCTTCGGCGTGAGGTCGAAGACCTCGCGGACGGCGCGCGTGATCTCGGCATCCGGCACGACACCCGTGCCGAAGGTCTCGACGCGGATCGACACCGGCTCGACGACACCGATGGCGTATGCCACCTGAACTTCGCAGCGGCGGGCGAGGCCAGCCTTGACGATGTTCTTCGCCACCCAGCGCGCGGCGTAGCAGGCGCTGCGATCGACCTTCGACGGATCCTTGCCGCTGAAGGCGCCGCCACCGTGACGGCCCATGCCGCCGTAGGTGTCGACGATGATCTTGCGGCCGGTGAGGCCGCAGTCACCCTGCGGGCCGCCGATCACGAAGTTGCCGGTCGGGTTGATGTGGAACGTGATCTTCTTCTGCGCCAGCTCGGCGGGCAGGCAGGGCATGATGACCTGCTCGATGACCGTGTCGCGGATCGTGCGCTGCGACACATCCGGGGCATGCTGCGTGGAGACGACGACCGTGTCGACGGCGATCGGGCGGCCCTTGTCGTCGTAGGCGACGGTGACCTGACTCTTCGCGTCGGGGCGCAGCCACTTGATCGCCTTCGACTTGCGGAGCTCGGCCAGGCGGGCGGTGATGCGGTGCGCGAGCGTGATCGGCATCGGCATCAGCTCGTCGGTCTCGTCCGTGGCGTAGCCGAACATCATGCCCTGGTCGCCGGCACCGCCGGTGTCGACGCCCTGCGAGATGTCGGGCGACTGCTTGTCGATCGTGCTCATCACGGCGCAGGTGCGGCCGTCGATGCCGAACTCCGGATCGTCGTAGCCGATGGCGTTGATGGTGCGACGCACGAGCGACGGGATGTCGACCCACGCCGACGTGGTGATCTCGCCGGCGACGACCGCCAGGCCAGTGGTCACCAGCGTCTCGCAGGCGACGCGCGCCTTCTCATCCTTGGCCAGGATGGCGTCGAGCACGGCATCGGAGATGGCGTCGGCCACCTTGTCGGGATGCCCCTCGGTAACCGACTCGGAAGTGAAAAGATTGCGTTCAGCCACGGCCCTTTGGGTTCAAGAAGGTATAAGGAAATGTTTATATGTCAGACGGCGTATCCCAAAATATCCCCGCTGTCCGACGCGAGCAACCCGAGTTCGACCGGCGACAGGTCAAAAGCAGCGGCCTGGAGCAGGCGCCGGACGATCCGCTCGGCCTCCGCGGCCGTCGAACTGTTCAGCGCCGCCTCGGCCGCATCCCGGGCGGATTCGGCCGATACACTCCGGAGCATCCGCTTCATCAACGGCACCGCCCGAGGGGCAACACTGAGATGACGAATACCCAGCCCAACTAGCACAAATGCGGTCAGGGGGTGGGAGCCCATCTCCCCGCAGACCGCCACTTCCAGCCCCCGGCGCCGCCCCGCGTCCACCGTCTGCCGGATCAGCCGCAGCACCGCCGGGTGCAGCGGGGTGAAGCGGGCCGCCAGGTTCACGTTCCCCCGGTCCACCGCCAGGGTGTACTGCACCAGGTCGTTCGTCCCGATGCTGAAGAAGTCTGCATCGTTGACGAAGGTGTCGGCGGCCACCGCCGCCGCCGGCGTCTCGATCATCACCCCCACCTGGACCCGGTCGCGGAAGACGGCGCCGCGCTCGTTCAGCGTCCGGGCGGCCTCGGCGATGAGGGCCCGGGTCCGGCGGACCTCGTCCACGCTGACCACCAGCGGGAGCAGTATCCGCACGTCGCCGTGCGCGGCCGCCCGCAGCAGCGCCCGGAGCTGGACGAGGAAGAGGTCGGGCTGGTCCAGGCACATCCGGATCGCGCGCCAGCCGAGGAAGGGGTTGGCCTCACTGGGGAAGCCTCCCACCGGGAGCTTGTCCCCGCCGATGTCGAAGGTGCGGATCACCACCGGCTTGCCGGCGAATGCGTCCACCACCCGGCGATAGGCGCGGTACTGCTCGTCCTCGTCCGGCATCGCGGTGCGTCCCAGCACCACGAACTCCGTGCGCATGAGCCCCACGCCATCGGCGCCACTGCGGGCGGCCAGGTCGGACTCCTCCGGCAGGTCGACGTTCGCGCGGAGGTAGATCCGTTCGCCGCCGCGCAGCTGCGCCGGCACGTTGGCCTGCGAGCGCAGGCTCTCCTCGAGGAGCGCCGCCTGCTCCGCACGCAGGCGCGCCTGCGCGATCTCCTCGTCGGTCGGGTTGACGATCAGCACGCCGGTGGTGCCGTCGAGGACGACGCGATCGGTGCCCTTCAGGCGTGACGTCGCGTCGCGCAACCCGACCACGGCCGGCAGCCCGAGCGACCGCGCCAGGATCGCCACGTGGCTGGTGCTGGTACCCTCGTCGGTGGCGAGCGCGGCGATCGCCTCGCGATCGAGCTGCACGGTCAGCGACGGCGTGAGGTCGTGCGTGACGAGCACCGCGTTGCTGCCCTTCGGCAGGTCCACCGGATCGGTGTCCGGCAGCGACAGCAGGATGCCGAGCACGCGGATGTGCAGGTCCATCAGGTCGCCGACGCGCTCGCGCAGCATCGGGGCCTGCGCCCGCCCGAAGCGCCGGCGCCACTCCAGCATCACGAGGTCGAAGGCATGCTCCGCGGCCCGGCGCTCGAGGATGAAGCCCTCGACCTCCGAGTTCAGCGCGCGGTCGTCGAGCATCGAGATCTGCACCTCGAAGATCATCGACTCCTCGGCGCCCGCATGGTGCGCGGCGCGGTCGCGCACGTGGCGCAGCCGGTCCTGCGCGCGCGACACGGCATCGCGGAAGCGGGTCAGTTCATGCGGGACCTCGGCCTCGGTGACGGTGCGCGCCGGCACGTCAGGCACTTCCCAGCGCAGCAGGTGCACCGGTCCGGCGATGATGCCCGGCGAGGCGGGCAACCCGCGCAGCATGCGTTCCATCAGTGTTCCCCGAAGCGTCCAGCCACCAGGGCCGACAGCGCCTCGAGCGCGGCATCCGCATCCGCGCCATCGGCGCGGATGGTGATGCAGGCCCCGCACTCCGCCGCGAGCATCATGACACCCATGATGCTCTTGCCGTTCACCTCGACATCATCGCGCACGATGGTGATCGCCGACTGGAACCGGGCCGCGGTCTTCACGACCTCGGCCGCCGGCCTGGCGTGCAACCCGTTGCGATTCAGGATCTCGACTGTGCGCTCAGGCATGACGGAGAAGGAAGAGGACAAGCGCCGCGAACCCGGCGACGAGGGCAAGGCGCCATCCTTCGACGCGACCGTGGAACAACACCAGCGTGCCAGCCCCGGCCGCGGCCGTGGCGAACGTGATCCCGGAACGGGCGAGCCCGCCGCCGTCGACGAGACGCATGATCGTGAGCGGCACGGCGACCCCGGCGAGGAAGGTGCCGGCGCGCGCCAGCCACACCGGCCCCTCGCGCAGGATGGGGTGGCCCAGCGCACTCGCCACCGACAGGCCCTTCTCCCAGCCCATCTGCAGGCCCCACAGCCGCAGTGCCACGTGCCCCGCATTGTACAACAGGAGGAAGAGCAGCACGCAGGCGAGGGTCGGCGCACCGAGGCCGAACAGTGCCAGCGCAGCGAAGGAACAGGTCGGCAGCAGACCGACCCACACGAGTCGGTCCCCGACGCTGCCCAGCGGTCCGCAGAGCGCCGTGCGGAATCGCTCGATGCGCGCGGCCGGCTGCCCCTCGAGCTCGGCCCGTGCGAGCGCCCCGACGGCGAAGCTGCTCAGGTACGGATGCGCGTTGAAGTACTGGCTCTGCCGTGCCAGCGCCGCGCGGTACTCCGCCCCGCCCTGCCCGCCAGGCAACAACCGCAGCGCCGGCTCGACACAGAAGCCGATCCCGTTGCCGATCAGGATCTCGTAGTTCCACGAGGCCTGCACGGCGAAGAGGCGGCTGGCGATCACCGCGCGCGTGACGAGCGGCAGTGTGGGCGCCTGCGTCGCCGTGGTGGGCACCGGGGTCACGGCGCTGCTCATGGTGTCAGGGCGATCACGAGCCCCACACCGAGCACCAGCCCGGCGATGCCGAACCAGCGGGTGCCAGCCGTGGAGTGGAACATCTTCCACGCGGCCCCCGCCGCGACGGCACCGCCGAGCGCCGCCAGCATCGGCATGGCGTAGGGCGCGAGCGGCGCGGGCTGGACGGCGATCCAGCGGACGCCGGGCAACGCGATGCTGGCGGCGCCGAGGGCAATCAGGCCGGCACGCGCGAGGTCGGCGGTCGCGCCGGCCACCTGCAGGCCCGCCACGGTCCGCGCCGAGCCGCGCGCGAGCGCCTCGAGGCGCCGCCGCGCGAGGCGTGCGTTGAGGTGGCGCAGCTGCACCATCGACCAGCCGCCGACGTAGGCCGTGAGCAGGCCGAAGGGCACGGCGAAGAGCAGCGCCATCGGCATGCCGCCCACCGAGGCGCCGACCGCCGCCGCCGCACCGGCCACCGGTGACGACGAGCCCCATTCGGGATAGCGCGACGCGCCGAACGGCAGCGTTTCGTGTGCGAAGAGCTCGAGCAGCACCCCGCAGATCATGCCGACTCCTGCGTCGCCCATGAACGCGCCGCCGAGCGTGGCCGCCACGATCGGGCGCGAGAGCTGCGCCTGCGGGAAGCTCACGACATCCAGCCCGAGGATGGCGCCGAGCATGCCCAGCACGAGCACGTCCACGATCACGTGGTGGCCTCACCCGTCAGGATCTGCTCGAGCGGCACGACGCGCGCCGCGGGCAGGTCCTGTGCCGATATCTCGACGCCGCTGTCCGCCATGGCCCGGAGCTCCGATTCCTCGGCCGCAGTCAGGAACACGTAGCGCAACCGCTGCGTGCGGCCGGCACGGTGGTGCACGCCGCCGAGGTTCACGCGGCGCATGGCAGGGATCGCGGCACACAGGCGCGCCATGGTGTCGATGTCGCCGGTGAGCAGCATGCCCGGCTTCGGGTCAGCGGCGAACGCCGGGTATCGCTCGACGGCCTGCGCCACGCTCACGAATTCCACGCGCATGTCCGGCGGGACGCCCATGCGGTAGAGCTCCTGCTCCCATTCGCTGGCAGCGACCTCGTCGTCCACCAGCACCAGGAACCGCAGCTCCAGCGGCTGTCCCCAGCCCACGACCACCTGGCCGTGGATGAGGCGATCGTCTATGCGGTGCAGCTCAATCGGCACGGGGGGTGCCTCGGGTGACGATCATGGCCGCCCGCCCCTTCTCGACGGCCGCATCGGCGGCGTGCGGTGCATCGGCGGCGGCAAAGGCATAGTCGATCAGCACCGGGAGGCTCACGCCCGTGACCACGGTCACCTGGGGGTGATCGCGCTGCGCGCGACGCGCCGCCATGGTGGTGGAACCCGCGGGGAGGTCGGAGAAGATCACGGTCACGCCATCGGCGATCGCGGCGCGCACGAGGTCCTCCATGGCGCGGGTGTCGAGGCCGTAGTTGCTCACGGTGCGAAAGAGGTCGGCGCGTCCGGTGATGGCCGTCACCGCCGACACCAGTCCGGCGGCAAAGTCCTTGTGGCCGATCACGAGCGCCGTCGCCCGTCCCTCGGTGTCAGTCATGCCCGGCAGTCCCCACGGTGGTTGCCCCTCCCGGGAGCGAGCCGCGCAGTTGCCGCGTCACTCATTGTCTTCCTGCAGGTAGCGGCGCACCTCGACATCACGCGGGGTGAGGCGCGGTTCCCGTGCGTCGGCGCTGCGGCGCATGCGGGCGATGAGGCGTTCATTGAATTGCTCGGCGGGATTCACGCCAGCGTAGCGCAGGAGGTGGTTCATCGCCAGCACCTCGAGGATGACGGTGATGTTCTTGCCCGGGTTGAGCGGCACCCGGATGCGCGGGATCGGGACGCCGAGGATGTCGGTGGTCTCGAGGTCGAGGCCCGTGCGGTCCAGGTGTGCATCACCGTGCCAGAGCTCCAGCTCCACCGCCACCTCGATGCGCTTCTGCTGGCGCACGGCGCGGATGCCGAAGAGCGCCGGGATGTCCACCAGGCCGACGCCGCGGATCTCCATGTGGTGGCGCTGCAGCTCGTGGCCCTTGCCGATCAGCACGTCGTTGCCGCGCTTGAGCACGATCACCATGTCGTCGGCGACCATGCGGTGCCCGCGCTCGACCAGGTCGAGCACGCACTCCGACTTGCCGATGCCGCTCTGCCCGATCAGGAGCAGGCCGACTCCGTACACGTCGGCCAGCGAGCCGTGGAGGGTGGTGCGCGGGGCGAACTCCTCCTCCATCGCCGGCTTGATGCGATGATAGAACTCGTTGGTCTTCAGCGGGGAGCGGAAGAGCGGCATGCCGGCGGCCGCGGCCTCGCGGAGGAACTCCTCGCTCAGCGTGAGTCCCTTCGTGATGAAGCAGCAGGGGAATGGCAGGCGGAAGAAGGCGCGCAGCACGTCGAGGCGGCGCGCCTCCTCGAGGGAGGAGACGTAGGTGATCTCCGTCTCCCCGATGATCTGGCAGCGGTCGGGGACGAATCGCTCGGTGTACCCAGCCAGAACGAGCCCGGGGCTGGACACCTCCGGGCTCGTCACTGGCCGGTCGAGGCCAATGGCCTCGCCGATGGGTTCCAACTCCAGAATGTCTTTCAGCCGGTCGAAGAGCCGGCTCACCGACAGGGTCGCCGTCACGCGCTCCGCGTTGCCAGGGCCGTGACGCGGGCGCGCGTCCGCGCCGGGTTCTTCTTCGGGATCTGCGCCTGCAATCGGGTGAGGGCGTCGGTCAGCGCGGCGGCGTAGGAGCGGGAGCGTCCCTCGGCCACGAGGTTGCGCTGCTTCGGTGCATGGAGCACGATCTCGACCCGGCGCGTCGGCCCGTCGTCCTCGAATCGCACGACAGCGTCGACCGCACGCTGCAGGCGGCGCCCGAACTTCAGGACCGCGCGCTCAGCGCGTCCACGCAGGGGCTCAGGGATCGTGGCATGATGCGCGTGAAAAATGATCTCCACCAGCGTGTCCTCCTTCGCGCACCTGCTGACGCAGGTGCGCCTCGGTGTGATCGGCCGCGGACTCCCAGGTGAAGGACTCAGCGAAAGCTCGTCCGGCCGTCCCGAGTCGGGTGACCAGTGCCGGATCGGCGATGATTCGATCGAACGCCCCGGCGAGCGCTGCGACATCGCCGTGGGGCACGAGGAATCCGGTCCGTCCATCCAGCACTGATTCGCGCAGGCCCGGGGAGTCGGACGCCACCACTGGCGTCCCGCACGCCGCCGCCTCCAGGTTCGTGATACCCCACCCCTCCTTCGGGGAGGTGAGGCTCACGATCCACGCTCGACGGAGCAAGGCGGACTTCTCCGCCTCACTCACGAATCCAAGAAACCGCACGCGTCGTCCGAGGTCAAGCGACGCCGCGAGGGCCTCCAACCGGGGACGATCGTCCCCCGTGCCTGCAATCTCGACCGCTGTCGTACGATCCTGCATCCGGGCGACCGCCTGCAGGATGAGCTCGACACCCTTGTACCGCCGCAACCGGCCGACGTACGCGATCACGGGGGTCGCCGACCGCTCGGCCGGCGCCGGCGTGAACGCCTGGCTGTCGATCCCGCAGTAGATCACCCGGGTCCGTTCCACTGGTACCCCCCGGGCCAGCAGATCGCTCCGCGTGCTCTCGCTGATGGCCGTGAAGTCGCACCGGCGGTAGACCAGCGGGATCGCCCGCTCGGCGGCCACCACCGTGCCTGCCACCGCCCACCCGGCCTCGCGGAACGCGGTCCAGCCGAACAGGTGCGGCACCACCACGTCCACCGGCTCCCGCACCCACACCGGGCTGAACAGCGGCAGCTTGTTGATGTCCTCGACCACCACGTCGAACGCCCCCGCGCGGCGGAGCGCCCGGTAGGCGCCCACCACGTGCAGCGCGAAGGTCCAGCGCCCGCCGGCGCGGTGGACCTTCATGCCGTCCAGCGTGGCCTCCCGCGCGCAACCCTCCCAGCCGCTGCACAGCAGCGTGACGTCGTGGCCGCGCTGCGCCAGGCGGCCGTAGATCTCGTGCAGGTGCGTCTCGGCGCCGCCGGCCTGCGGATTCTCGCGGTCGAGCCAGTTGATGACGAGAATGCGCACCGGTCAGAGCTTGTCGAGGCGGCGCGCCAGCGCATCGAGCACGCCGTTGACGAACTTCGCGCTCTGCTCCGAGCCGAAGCGCTCGGCGAGACGGACCGCCTCCTGCAGCACCACCTTGGCCGGTGTGTCCATCTGCCGCAACTCACCGGCGGCGATCCGGAGCACGCAACGCTCCACTGCGCCGAGGCGGTCGATCCGCCAGTTGGTGGTGATGGACTCCAGGTCCGCGTCGATCGCGGCGATGTCGCGCTCGACCGCGGCGACGATCACCGACGCGAACATCCGCTCGTCGCGCGGGATGCCGATGTCGTCCCACACCGTGCGGGCCACGGTGCCGAGCGGCTGCACCCGGCCCCGCACATCCCACGCATAGAGGGCCTGGAGCGCGCGCGATCGCGCACGCGTCTCAAGCCTGGGCTTCGCCATCGAGCTCCCCGGGTTCGAGTGCATCGAGGCGCGACAGCAGGTCGGCCATCTCGAGCGCCGCCAGTGCGGCGTCACGGCCCTTGTTCCCGTGCTCACCACCGGCGCGCGCCTCGGCCTGCGCCATGTTGTCGGTGGTGAGCAGCCCGAAGCCGATCGGCACCTCGAAGTCGGCGCCGAGCTGCATCATCGCGCGCGACACCTCGCCGGCGACGTACTCGAAGTGCGGCGTCCCGCCCCGCACCACGGCACCGACCACCACGCAGCAGTCGTAGCGTGCGGTGCCGAGCAGTGCCCGCGTCGCGGTGGGCAGTTCCCACGCGCCCGGCACCACCACCACGTCGATGTCGTCGAACGACACGCCGCACTCGACGAGCGTGCCGACCGCGCCCTCCCCCAGCGCCTGCGTGACGGTCTCGTTGAAGCGGCTCACGACCACCGCCACGCGGCGGCCGGTGCCGTCCGGGGATCCGATGAACTCAGGCATTGGGCGTGGCGCTGAATGGCAGGTGACCGAGCTTGGCGCGCTTGACCTTGAGGTACTGCGAGTTCTCCGTGTTGAGCGGCGCCTCGAGTGCGACCTGGCCGGCGACCCGGAGGCCGTAGCCCTCGAGCCCGACGATCTTCTTCGGGTTGTTCGTGATCACGCGGATCGAGTGGATGCCGAGGTCGAGGAGGATCTGCGCCCCGACACCGTAGTTGCGCAGGTCCGGCCCGAAGCCGAGCCGCTCATTGGCCTCGACGGTGTCCGCCCCCGCGTCCTGCAGTTCGTAGGCCCGCAGCTTGTTGAGCAGGCCGATGCCGCGGCCCTCCTGGTCGAGGTACACGATCACGCCGCGCCCCTCGTGCACGACCATCTCCATCGTGGTCTCGAGCTGCCAGCCGCAGTCGCAGCGCAGCGAGTGGAAGGTGTCCCCGGTGAGGCACTTCGAGTGCATGCGCACCAGCACGTCCTCGCCGTCGGCCAGGTCGCCGTACACCAGCGCCACGTGCTCCGCGTTGTCGATGTCGTTGCGGAACCCGACGATGCGGAACTCGCCGAACTCGGTGGGGAGGCGGGCACTCGCCACGCGGTGCACCAGCCGCTCGGTCTGCAGCCGGTGTGCGACGAGCTGGGCGACGGTGATGAAGGTCAGCCCGTGCCGCGTCGCGAAAGTGGAGAGCTGGTCACGCTTGGCGGTCGTGCCGTCGTCGTTGAGGATCTCGCAGATCACGCCGGCCGGCGTGAGGCCCGCCATGCGCGCCAGGTCCACCGCGGCCTCGGTGTGCCCGACGCGCTTGAGCACCCCGCCCTCGCGCGCGCGGAGCGGGTGGATGTGCCCGGGCCGGCGCAGGTCCGACGGCTGCGTCCGCGGGTCGACGGCCACGCGGATGGTCTGCGCGCGGTCCTTCGCGCTGATGCCGGTGGTCACGCCGAACCGCTCGTCGGCGTCGATGCTCACCGTGAATGCGGTCCGGAAGGCGTCGGTGTTCTCGCGGCCCTGCGGCCCGAGCTCGAGCTGCTGCACGCGCTCGGGGGTCATCGCGAGGCAGATCATCCCCTTCGCCTGCAGCATGAAGTTGATGACCTCGGGGGTGATCATCTCGGCGGCGCAGATGAGGTCTCCCTCGTTCTCGCGGTCCTCGTCATCGGCGACGACGATGACCTTGCCCTGCCGCAGGTCCTCGATGGCTTGTGCAATGGTGCCGAATGGCATGGCGTTCTCTAGTGACCCATGCCGCGGAACAGCCCGAGGGCGGTGCCGAGCATCTGTGGTGGCAGCGCCGAGCCGGAGTGCGGCAGCGCCTGGAGGTACGGCGTGAGGAGGTGCTGGACGAACTTGCCGATGACGTCGCACTCGAGGTGCACCGCGTCGCCGCAGTGCCGGTCGGCGAGGGTCGTGTGCGTCCAGGTGTAGTCGATGATCGAGAGCCCGAGGATCCCGGGTTCGGGGAGGGCGTTCACGGTGAGGCTGACGCCATCGACGCAGATCGACCCCTGCGGCACCAGCAACGCCGCCACGGCCGGCGGCACCTGCACGAGGATGATCCAGGCATCGCCCTGCCGCGCCACCGAGGTGACCCTGCCGACGGCATCGACGTGCCCCTGGACGAGATGCCCGCCCAGGCGGTCGGTGGGGCGCATCGCACGCTCGAGGTTCACCCGTCGCCCGGCATCCCAGCCACCGAGCGCGGTGCGCTCGAGCGTGGTGACCACGGCCGCGACGGTGAACCAGCCCGCGCCGTGCTCGCGCACGGTGAGGCAGGTGCCGTCGAGCGCGATGCTCTCCCCATCCAGCAGGTCGTCGTAGCGGCACTGCACGCGAAACTCGCGTCCGGCGTCGGTGGCGCGGACCTGCTCGATGACGCCGATGTCGTCAACGAGTCCGGTGAACACTGCGGCTGAGGTCGTAGATGGCCATGAGATCGTCCCCGAAACGGCGTTGCGCGACCAGACGGTGTCGCACGGTTGCGTCCTGGGGGATGTGGACGCCGGCCTGCAGGGGGCGCACGGCATCGGCGCCCAGCAGGACCGGGGCTGTGAAGATAACCAGCCGGTCCACCAGCCCATCGGCCAGGAGGGCGTCGGCGAGCGCCGCACCACCCTCGCAGTAGATCGACTCCACCCCGGCCGCCCGCAGCGCCGCGAGCTGCGACGGAAGGTCGGGGGCCGGCAGCAGGGAGACGCCGGCCTCGGCGAGGGCCGACAGCGCCGGCGACGAGCCCGGCAGGCAGGCGACGATCACCGGGATCTCCCGGGCGCTGCGGACCAGCGCGCCCGTGCAGGGCAGCCGGCCATGCCGGTCGAAGATCACCCGCACCGGCGCGCCCTGTGGCGTGGGCAGGCCACGCACGGTCAGCAGCGGGTCGTCCGCGATCGCGGTGCCCACGCCAACCGCCACCGCCGCGTGGTCGCGTCGCTGCCGGTGCACCTCGCGCCGCGCCGCCGGTCCGGTGAGCCACGTCCGGCTGCGGTCGGCGCCCGCGATGGCGCCGTCGAGGCTGAGCGCCAGCTTCAGTGTCACGAACGGACGGCCACTGGCGAAGCGGTGGAAGAAGGCGGGGTTCTGGTCCAGCGCCGCCTGGGCCTCGAGTCCGCCCTCGGCCCGCACGCCGGCGGTGGCGAGGCGCTCCGCCCCGCCCTGCATCGCCGGATTCGGGTCGGTGGCCGCGTAGACGACGCGTGCCACCCCGGCCGCGAGCAGCGCATCGACACAGGGCGGCGTGCGCCCGGTGCCGTTGCAGGGTTCGAGTGTGACGTACACCGTGGCACCGCGGGCCGCCTCGCCGGCGGCGGCCAGCGCCATGATCTCGGCATGCGCACCTCCGGGCGGCTGCGTGTGGCCCTCGCCCACGACGCGACCCTCGCGAACGACGACGGCGCCGACCATGGGGTTCGGCGCCGTCGTGCCACGGCCGCGGAGCGCCACACCCAGCGCCCGCCGCATGAAGCGGCGATCGTCGGTGGAGAAGGCGCTCACCGCGGCGACATCGTCATGCGGTCAGAAGCTGAGGCGCAGGCCAACCGAGCCGAACATGCGCTTCTCGTTGATCTTCCCGTCGGTGAACTCGTTGAACGTCGACACGCTGTCGCCGCCGAAGGTCTGGCCCGCCTCGGCCCCGATGCGGAGCTTCAAGATGTTCAGGGCCAGCGAGCCGTAGGCGGCGTTCCGCTTGATCTGCTGCGTGAGCACGAAGGCCCCGCTGGCGGCGGAACCGACGGGCGGCGTGACCCGCGCCTGCAACTGCGAGAAGCTGCGATACGTGTCCTGGCCGACACCGCCGCCGATCTCGATGAAGCCGAGCTTCTTCGACGCCGAGAGACGCAGGGCGTCGTTGCGGATGCTGAGTTCCGAGAGCGCGAGGCTGTCGTTCACGGTGACCCCCGAGACGCCCGACGTGAAGCTGGTGCTGAACGTCGTGGTCGGGATCTGCCGGCGGAAGTAGCTGATGGCCACGGCCGGCACCATCAGCCGGTCGGCAAGGAGGCCGAGGCGCGCACCATACCCGAACTTGAACGAGCTCTTCGACGGCCGGATGCTGAAGTCCTCGACGTCCTGCTTCGGCATGTACGCGACGTTCACCAGGGCGTCGAGCGACAGCACGCGCTGCACGCCGAGGTTGACGCCCGGGAAGACACCGAGCGCCACGTCGAGCGCCGGCATCGGGACCGGTGCACGCTTGGTGGCGAAGGTGCTGCGGACGACGCCGGTGCCGCTCAGCGACACGTTCGTGATCTCGGGCACCGCGCCGTCCATGGCGTTCACGCGCAGGCCGATCGACAGGCCGCGCACGGCGCGCGAGGAGCCGAGCACGGGTCCGCCGCCGCCGAGCGCGCCCTGCACCTGGGGCATGAGCATCGCGAAGATGTCGGTGCCCTTCTGGCAGGCGTCGCGCAGCGCCGCCGGTTGCGAGGCGCACTGCGCCGACTGGGCGGAGAGCGGCAGGGCGAGCGCGCCGGTGCTCAGTGCAACGACGGCCAGGAGGCGGGCGGGTGTGGTCACGAGACGGGAGGTAGGAGTTGCACCGCGCCCGAGCCGGGCCGGATGGCACCAAGGATCCACGACGGTGTGCCTGATTCCGCCGCGGCGGCCTGCACCTCCCTCACATGGTCCGGGGCGCAGGCGATCACCATACCGACGCCCATGTTGAAGGTACGAAACATCTCGCCGTCCCCGACCCGCGCCGCCGCCTGGAGCTGTCGATACACATTGGGCACGTCCCATGACGTGAGATCAATGGCCGCATCGAGATGGTGCGGCAGCATGCGGTTCACGTTGCCCGGCAGCCCGCCGCCGGTGATGTGCGCCATGCCATGCACCAGGCCGAGCACCGGCCGCAGTGCGGGCAGGTAGGTCACGTGCGGCCGCAGCAGCACCTGCGCCACGGTCTGGCCCTCCTCGCCCGGGAAGGGATCAGCCACGCCGAGCCGCATGGCATCGCTCACGATCTTGCGGGCCAGCGAGTAGCCGTTGGTGTGGAGGCCGGCACTCGCGAGCGCGACCAGCGTGTCACCATCGCGCACCCGGTCCGCCCCGAGGACCGCGTCCTCTTCCATGATGCCGGTGATGAAGCCGGCGAGGTCGTAGTCGGGCGGGGTGTAGACGCCCGGCATCTCCGCCGTCTCGCCGCCGAGCAGCGCGCAGCCGTTCTCGCGGCAGCCGTGCGCCACGCCGGCCACGATGCCCTCGGCGACGACCGGATCGAGCCGGCCGAACGCGACGTAGTCGAGGAAGTAGAGCGGCACCGCGCCCATCACGAGGATGTCGTTGACGCAGTGGTTCACGAGGTCGCGGCCGACGCCGTCGTGCACGCCGGCCTCGATCGCGACCTTCAGCTTCGTGCCGACGCCGTCGGCGCTCGACACGAGCACCGGGGCCCGATAGCCCGCCGGCACGCGGAACATCCCGCCGAACCCGCCGAAGCTGCCGCGCGCCCCCGGCGTCAGCGTCGACTCGACGAGCGCCTTGATGCGACCCTTCGCGTCGTCGGCCTTCTCGAGGTCGACGCCCGCGGCGCGGTAGTCCAGCGGCGCGCTCACGCGGACATCGGCGCCTCGAACGCGACCAGGCGGTGGAACTCCCGCACCCGCTCCTCGATCTCCGGGCGCGTCAGCTCGATGGTGCGCTCGTTCGAGAACTTCTCGACCGCGAACGATCCCATCGCCGAGCCGTAGACGACGGCCTTGCGCATGCTCTCCTCGCTCAGGTCGCCGGTGGCGGCGAGGTAGCCAATGAAGCCACCCGCGAAGGAATCGCCGGCGCCGGTGGGATCGAACACCGACTCCAGCGGGAACGCGGGGGCGAAGAAGATCGTGCTCCCCGAGAACAGGAACGCACCATGCTCCCCCTTCTTGATCACGACGTGCTTCGGGCCGCGGGCCATGATCCACCGGGCGGCCTTCACCAGGTTGGCCTGCTCGGTGAGCTGCCGCGCCTCGGCGTCGTTGATCGTGATCAGGTCCACGTGGCCGAGCAGCTCGAGCAGGTCGGGGCGGCGGCTCTCGATCCAGAAGTTCATCGTGTCGCACCCCACCAGGCGCGGGTTCTTCACCTGCTTCAGCACGTCGAGCTGGAGGCGCGGGTCGATGTTGCCGAGGAAGACGAACGGCGAGTCGGCCAGCGTGGCGGGGATCTTCGGCCGGAAGTGCGAGAACACCCCGAGGCGCGTCTCGAGCGTCTCGGCGGAGTTCAGGTCGTGCCGGTAGCGCGCGCGCCAGCGGAAGCTCTCGCCCTCGGCCACCTCGACGCCGCTCATGTCCACGCCCTTCGCCTTCAGCGGCTCGAGCTTCTCCATCGGGTAGTCGGTGCCGACCACGCCGACCATCCGCACCGGCGCGAAGTGGCAGGCGGCGGAGGCGAACATGTTGGCGGAGCCACCGAGCACCTCCTCGGCCTTCCCGAACGGGGTCTCAACGGAATCAAGGGCGACGGAACCGACGACGAGTACGGACATGAGCGGTGTTCTCGGGGAGTAGGGGAGCAGCGGACGGCCTACATCCGCTCCGGGGCGGACAGGCCGAGCACGGCGAGGGCATTCGCGAGCACGACGCGGGTGGCGTTGGCCAGCACGAGGCGCGCCTGCATGATGGGTGGTGGTTCGTTCAGGATGTGATGCTTGTGGTACCAGGTGTGCACGAGCGCCGCGGTCTTCTCCAGCCAGTTGGCCAGCCGGTGCGGTTCCAGCGCCTGCGCCGTGCCGGCGAGGAGCGCCGGGAAGTCGGCCAGCGCCTTCACCAGCTCGCGCTCCTCCGGCTCCACCAGCACGCCCAGGTCGACGCCCGCGCCGGTGACCGAGGCGGGGTCGATCGCGCCGACGCGGAAGATGCCGCACAGCCGTGCATGCGCCATCTGGATGTAGTACACGGGATTGGCCTCCGACTGGGAGCGGGCGAGGTCGATGTCGAAGACGAGCTGCGAGTCGCCCTTCCGCATCACGAAGAAGTACCGGACGGCGTCACGTCCGACCTCCTCGATGAGGTCCCGCACGGTCACGTAGCTGCCGGCGCGCTTGGAAATCTTCACCTCCTCGCCGCCGCGCATCACCGTCACCATCTGGTGCAGCACGTAGTCGGGGTATCCCTCCGGGATGCCCACGCCCAGCGCCTGCAGGCCGGCGCGGACCCGCGTCACGGTGGAGTGGTGGTCGGAGCCCTGCACGTTGATCGCACGTGAGAAGCCGCGCTCCCACTTCGTCACGTGGTAGGCCACGTCCGGCACGAAGTAGGTGTATTCCCCGCCCTTCTCCGCCGAGCGCTTCATCACGCGGTCCTGGTCATCCCCGAAGTCGGTGGTGCGGAGCCAGAGGGCACCGTCCTTCTCGTAGGTGAAGCCACTCTGCACCAGCGCGGCCACGGTCTCCTCCACCTTGCCGTCGGTGTAGAGGGAACTCTCGAGGTAGTAGGTGTCGAACACCACCCCGAAGGCCTTCAGGTCCAGGTCCTGCTCGGCGCGCAGCGCGGCCACCGCGAAGCGGCGGATCGCGTCGCTGTCGGCGACCGCGGCATCGTCAGGATGCGCGGCGCGGTACGCCGCGGCGATCTCCCGGATGTAGTCGCCGTGATAGCCGTTCTCGGGAAACGCGATCTCCGCGCCGCCCAGCTCCTGTGCGCGCAGCTGCACGCTGCGCTGCAGCGTGTTGATCTGGCCGCCGCCGTCGTTGTAGTAGAATTCGCGGCTCACCTTCCAGCCGGTCCACTCGAGCAGCGTGCTGATGGCGTCGCCGAGCGCGGCCTGCCGGCCGTGGCCGACGTGCAGCGGCCCGGTGGGGTTCGCCGACACGAACTCGATCACCACCGGCCGGCCGGCCCCCTCGCTGCCCCGCCCGTACGCGGCGCCGCTGGCGATGATCGCCGGCAGCACGCGCGTGAGCGCGCCGGTGTCGACGCGGAAGTTCAGGAATCCCGGGCCCGCGATCTCGGCCGCACTGATCCCGACCCCGCCCAGGTCCATCGTGGCCACCAGCTGCGTCGCCACGTCCTTCGGCGCCCGCTTCAGCGGCCGGGCGAGCATCATGGCCGCGTTCGTCGACCACTCGCCGAACGCGGGATCGCGCGGACGTTCGACCACCGCGACGAAGTCGTCCGGCGCACCGAGCGTCCGTGCCGCGCGCTCGATCTCCGCGCGCAGCGTGTCGGGCGAGCTCACGATGCGGCTGGACCGCTGCCCGACGACGGCTTCGGATCGCTCTTGGCCGGCGCGGCCTTGGACTCCGACGCGGTCGTGCCGGCATCCGCCTTCGGTTTGGCCCCCCCTTCGGACGTGGAGGGGGCCGAGGGCTTCGGCGCATCCCCCTGCGTGCGATGGGCATTGCGGCCGTAGTCGGTCAGGTAGAATCCCGAGCCCTTGAACAGCAGGGCCGCGCCGCCGGAGATGATCCGCACCGCGGTCCCCTCACCGTTGGGGTTCGGGATCTCGGCGGGAACTTCGGAGATCTTGAAGGACCGCTCGATGATCGTGCCATCGGGCAGGCGAAACTCGTAAGTGGGCATGACTCCGGCACTTGGAAGAGACGACAACCATGCAAGCTAGCCGGGCCGTGATGGGCATTCAACGGCGCCCCGGGCTCGCGGGGGACGGCAACCGGCGTCGAGGGGTAACAGCAGGCCGTGCGCATCGGCCACCAAATTCGTGGCCCGCGCGGACCCGGCCCGGCCACCCCCAAGCCCACCGCCGGCACCAAGTCACACCCCGCGTCACCCAACGACGCCGCGCCCCCGTCCAGCCCCCACGCTGCCCTCGCCACCTTCGGCGCCGGCTGCTTCTGGGGCGTCGAGCAGATCCTCTCCCGACTCCCGGGTGTGACGGGCACGGCCGTCGGGTACATGGGCGGTGGCATCTGCGCACCGACCGACGAACAGCCCTGCAGCGACACGACCCGTCGCGCCGAGGTGGTCCAGGTCACGTTCGACCCGGCCATGCTGCCATATGAGCAGTTGATCGACGTCTTCTGGCGCCTCCACGACCCGGCCCAGGTGAACCGCGAGGGGCCGGACATCGGGCGCCAGGCCCGGAGCGTGGCCTACACGCACGACGCGGAACAGGAGCACATCGCCCGCGCGACGTTCTGGACGGGCGAGGCGTACCACCTGCAATACTTCGACCGCCGTGGGGTGGAAGGGTGCCACCTCTACCCGGCCTGGGAGCGCGCCAAAGACCGGGCACACGCAGACCCGGACCGGAATCCGGTGACAGTGCACACAACCGGAATCCGGTGACAGTGCACACAGCAATCCGGTGACAGTGCACGAATTGCGGCGTTCGTGCACTGTCACCAGATATTCGCGAGCTCTCGCAACAGGTGCACTGTCACCGATTTTCCCCCGCAATCCGTGCACTGTCACCGATTCTCCCAATTCGTGCACTGTCACCGATTTTCCAATTCGTGCACTGTCACCGATTTTCCCACCGATTGGCCGTGCCACCGGCCTTCCTGCACCGAACGGCTTGCTGATGCGACTGCTCATCCTCGGCGCGTCCGGGGGCTGTGGCCAGTGGCTCACGCGCATCGCCGTGGCGCGCGGTCACGAGGTGACGGCCCTGGTCCGTGGCACCGCCCGGACGTCGCAGGCGCTGGCGGGCGCCACGATCGTGCGTGGAGACGTGCTGGATCCCGCGTGTCTCCCGTCAGTGCTCCGGCGACAGGACGTCGTGCTCTCGGCACTCGGCATGCGGCGCGCCAGCCGCAATCCATGGTCCGCACTGCTGTCGCCGCCGGACTTCACCGCGCGTGCAGTCCGCGGCCTGATCCCCGCCATGGAACACGCCGGCGTCACGCGGCTGGTGGCGATCAGCGCCGCCGGCGTCGGCGACAGCGACAGCCAGCTGACCTGGCCGGTGCGCAGGCTGCTGAGCCTTGGCAATGTCGGCGTCGCGTACCGCGACCTTGCGGTCATGGAATCGGAGCTCGCAGCGAGCCGCCTCGACTGGCTGGTGGTGCGGCCGGTGGCGCTGGTCGATGGCGAGGTGACCGGGACCGCGAGCGCAGTCACGCGCTTCGGGCTCGCCTCCACCATCCGGCGCGCCGACGTCGCGCAGTGGATGGTCGAAGCAGCGGAATCCGTGCCGCAGCGCGCGTCGCGTTTCGTGACACTCGGCTCCTGACACCATCCGACAGGGACGCGGTGTTCAGCCGGGCCGGTACGCGCCCCAGACCGCCGCGAAGGTGTCCGAGATCTCGCCGACGCTGGCCCGCGCCCGCACGGCCTCGATGATGAGCGGCATCAGCGGCTCCCGCGGCGCATCGCCCGCATACGCGGCCGCCGCATCGCGGATGGCCGACAGCGCCGACTCCACGCGTACCGCGTCGCGCGTCGCGCGCACGGCGGCCAGTCGCCGCACCTGATCACCTTCCAGGGCCGAGAAATCCGGCGTGGCGATCGTCGGCGGATCCTGCCCATCGCCGAACCGGTTGACGCCGACGATCACGGTGTCGCCTGCCTCGACGCGCAACTGGTGCTCGTAGGCGGATCGCCCGATCTCGTCCTGGAAGAACCCCGTCCCGATCGCCGCGGCGCTGCCGCCGAGCGCCTCGACCTGCGCCATCAGCGCGAGGGCACGCGTCGCGAGCTCGGTCGTGAGCGACTCGACGTAGTAGCTGCCCGCGAGGGGATCGACGGTCTGCGCGACACCACTCTCGTAGGCCACGATCTGCTGCGTCCGGAGCGCCAGCGTCGCCGCCTCCGCCGTCGGCAGGGCCAGCGCCTCGTCGTAGCCGTTGGTGTGCAGCGACTGCGTGCCCCCCAGCGCCGCCGCCAGGGCCTGCACCGTCACCCGCACCACGTTGTTCAGTGGCTGCTGCGCCGTGAGCGTCACGCCGCCCGTCTGCGTGTGGAAGCGCAGGCGGCAGCTCGTCTCGCTGGCCCCGAAGCGCTCCCGCATCAGGTGGGCGTAGAGTCGTCGCGCCGCACGGAACTTCGCCACTTCCTCGAACAGGTCGTTGTGGCAGGCAAAGAAGAACGACAGCCGCGGCGCGAAGGCATCCACGGCGAGGCCGGCCGCGATGGCGGTCTGGACATACTCCACCGTGTTGGCGAGCGTGAACGCCAGCTCCTGCACGGCCGTGGCCCCCGCCTCGCGGATGTGGTAGCCACTGATCGAGATCGGGTTCCAGTTCGGCACCTCGGCGGCGCAGAACCGGAACGTCTCCGCGACCAGGGCCAGCGACGGCACCGGCGGGTACACGTATGTGCCCCGCGCGATGTACTCCTTGAGGATGTCGTTCTGCGTCGTGCCACTGAGCGCCGCGCGGGCGATGCCGCGCTCCTCGGCCACCACGATGTACATCGCCAGCAGCGTGCTCGCCGTGGCATTGATCGTCATCGACGTCGACACCCGGTCGAGGGGGATGCCGTCGAGCAGCGTGTGCATGTCCTCGACGGTGTCGATGGCGACACCCACGCGTCCCACCTCGCCCAGCGCGAGCGGCGCATCGGAATCGATGCCCATCTGCGTCGGCAGGTCGAACGCCACCGACAACCCGGTCTGGCCCGCGTCGAGCAACATCCGGTAGCGCGTGTTCGACTCCGCCGCGGTGCCGAACCCGGCGTACTGCCGCATCGTCCAGAGCCGTCCGCGGTACATGTCCGGCTGGACCCCGCGGGTGAACGGAAACGCCCCGGGCTCCCCCAGCACCGCCCCCGCCGCGTCCTCCGCGTGGTAGACCTTGCGGATCTCGATCCCCGACGGTGACACCGTGCCGGCGGCCGGTTGCGGCCGCACCTTCGCTCCGCTCACGCCGTGGCCGCTGCGGGGGCCAGCATCTCGATCGCCGTCTCGACGTCGCCCTTGCTGCCAAGGTACAGCGGCGTGCGCTCGTGCAACTCGGCCGGCTGCACGTCGAGGATGCGGATGCGGCCGTTGCTGCCTGCGCCACCGGCCTGCTCGCACACGAACGCCAGCGGGTTGGCCTCGTAGAGCAACCGCAGCTTGCCCTTCGGCGACATCGTGTTGGCCGGGTACACGAACACGCCCCCGGCCAGCAGGTTGCGGTGGAAGTCCGCCACCAGCGACCCCACGTAGCGCACGTTGTGCGCCTGCTGCTGCCCGTCGAGGCCGCGGTAGCGCCGCATCAGCGCCTTCACGTTCTCGTCCCAGTACTGCTCGTACGAGTCGTTCACCGACAGGAACTTGCCGCGGTGCGGGGTGCGGATGTTCGGGTGCGAGAGCAGGAACTCGCCGATCGAGGGATCGAGCGTGAAGCCATGCACACCCTGGCCGGTGGTGTAGACCATCATCGTGCTCGAGCCGTAGATGATGTACCCCGCCGCGACCTGCCGCCGCCCGGGCTGGAGGAAGTCCTCCAGCTCACCCTGCCGGCCGTTGGTGATCTTGCGCACCACGGAGAAGATCGTGCCCACCGGCACGTTGACGTCGATGTTCGACGAGCCGTCCAGCGGGTCGAACATCAGGCAGTACTTCCCGGTGCGGAAGCGGTCCGGGATCGGGATGATGTCCGGCTCCTCCTCGGAGGCCATGGCGCAGAGGCGGCCACCGTGGTCCATCGCCTTGATCATGATGTCGTTGGACAGCACGTCGAGCTTCTGCTGCGTCTCGCCCTGCACGTTCTCGTTCTCGGTCGCACCGATGATGTCGACCAGCCCGGCCATGCGGACCTTGTTCGAGATCATCTTCGCGGCCAGCGCGACGTCGTACAGGATGCCCGAGAGCTCACCGCTCGCCTCGGGGTAGAGGCGCTCCTGCTCGATGATGAACCGCTCGATGGTGACGACGGAAACGGGGGTGTGGTTGACCACGGTCACGCGCCCGGAGGAAGGTTGGACGGCCAGGGCCGTTTGTAACGCGTTGCAGCCCAGGCATCGGCGTCCGCCTCGAAGCGGTTGCCGGCATACCCGCGCGTGAGCGATTCCCACACGTACAGCAGCGGGAATGCCAGTGACCCGGCGAACTGCTCGGCATGCCGATGCTCGTGCAAGAGTAACGCGGGCTCCCACGCGACGCCGGGCGCGAGGTAGACGGTGCGCCACAGCGTGATGCCCTGAACTGACGACTGACCGAGGCACCAGCCACCAACCCGCGGCGGCAGCCCGCCGCGGCGCCACCGCACCGTCGTGAGCTCCGGCCACCGCTCAGCCAGCCGCTCGGGCAGCGCCGCCGGCTCCCCGATCAGGGGGCGGACGAACCGGTGCCGGAACCACGAGGTAGCGCGGGTGAGGAGAGTGTCCATGCTCGAGCGGCGGTGGCGATGACCAGATCCCGGCCATCCGTACTCACGACAGTCGTTCCGGCCACATCGGTCCGCAAGAGCGGAACCGACCGCCGGGCGTATTCGGCCACGACCTCGGGGGAGGGATGCCCATACGAATTACCCCGCCCGACCGAGACCAGCGCCACCCGGGGGCGGACCGCGTCGAGGAAGTCGCTGCCAGAACTCGTCCGGCTGCCGTGATGCCCGACCTTCAGCACGTCGGCACGCAGCCACGCCGGCGGGACGTGCTGCAGCAGCCAGTCCTCCTCGGCGATCTCGGCGTCGCCCACCAGCAGCATCGCGATGCGCCCGAACTCCACCCGGAGGACCGTGCTGGCGAGGTTGGCGTCGTCGAGGCCCGCCGTCCAGGACGAGTCGGGGGCCAGGAACCGGAACGTCACCCCGTCCAGGTCGAGCGTGTCACCCGGGTGCACGCGCTGCCAGCGCACGCGGTGCACCGCCGCGCTCTCGAGCGACGCCCGGTACGCCGCGGTGGCTCCGGCGAACGCACCGTCGAGGTAGCGTGCCGGTGGCATCCGCCCGAGCAGCGCCGGCGCGCCACCCACGTGGTCGAGATGAGGGTGCGAGAGCACGAACGCCTCGAGGGGGCCGCCGATGCGCCGCAGGTAGGGGAGCACCGTCCGGCGCCCGCGATCGAGCCCGGGCGCGCCCCCACCCGCGTCGACGACGACCCAGCGCCCCCGCGGCGTGCGGACGGCAATGGCGTCGCCCTGCCCCACGTCCAGCATGTGCAACTCGAGCCGTCCGGAACCACGCGGGGCGCCCAGTCCCGACCACACCAGCACCACGACGCTGCCGGCGGCGGCGAGCAGGGCCGGCCCCGCGTCCCGCCGGACCATGGCCGCCAGCAGTGCGCCCGAGACCACCCCGCCGAGCACCGCCGCGTTCAGCGTCGGCGTGAGGTCGGTTGCCGCCCACGTCGGCGCGGCGGCGCGGACCGCGACACCGTCGATCAGCGCGAGCAGCGGATGCACCGCACCCGCCACGAAGCGTGCGACGGCCGGCCAGGGCGAGCAGGCCAGCGCGAGGAAGAGCGTCGGTTGCAGCACGGTGACCAGCGGCGCCACCACGATGTTCGCGGCCGGCGCGATGAGGCTGATGGTGCCGAAGTGCCAGGCGATGAGTGGCGCCGAGGCCAGGCTCGCCACGACGCTGGCCACGAACTCGCGTCGCAGCGATCCGCGCCACCCGCCGCCGCTCCAGCCGACACGGCGCACGAGGCGCGCGCTGGCGGCCAGCGCGACGACACCGAGCACCGACAGCTGCCAGCCGAGGTCGAGCGGGGCCGCCGCATCGGCGAGCACCGGGATCAGCGCACCGAGCACCAGCACCGACCACGGCGACGCGGGGCGTTGGCGGAGCCTGGCGACCATCACGCTGCCGAACATCACCGCGGCCCGCACCGCCGGTGGCGGCAGGCCAAGCACCACGACGTAGCCGGCGGTGAGCGCGAGCGAGGCGAGCGTGGCGGCGCGCAGCGAGAGGCGCAACGCACTGCCCAGGAGCAGCAACGCCCCCGCGATGATGGCGACGTGCACCCCCGAGACCGAGAGGAGGTGCACCAGGCCGGCTCGCGCCCATCGCTGGCGCATCTCCGGATCGATGAGGTGCATGTCGGCCAGCAGGAGTGCCCTCGCCATGGGTGCGTCGCCGGCGAAGGTCGAGTCGACGCGACGCACGCCGGCCGCCCGCAGGCCGGCGCGACGCAGCAGATCGCCGGTGGGCGTGACGGTGGCGATCGTGACGACGAGTCCCGCGCGCGATGGCTCCGGTCGTGACGCCGTGCGAAGCCAGATCCCGCCGCGCACGCCGACCCGGGCCCGGATGCGCCCCGTGGTCTCACATCCGCCGCGGTGGGGACGGAAACGCGCCGGCGCCATCCCGCCCGAATCGGCATCGAAGTCCGCGACGACCTCCACCTGGCTGCTCCGCATGAGCAGCGCCCTGCAGTGTGCCTCACGCCATCGGATGGCCGTGGCGCGCGCGCCGGCGGCGAGGGCCAGTGCCACCGTCGCGAGGATCGCGAGCCGGCCGCTGCGTCGCACCATGCGGGCGATGCACAACACGGCCACCGCGCTCCCCGCGGCAACCGACGTGACGCCCGCACTCCCTGCCGCCGAGCCGATGATGTAGCAGGCGAGGATCCACGAGGTGGCGGGCATGGCGACACCATGCGGCCCGTCGCCCCGGCGCGCACATCAGGCGAGCGCACGCGGCATCATCCGCGCGCGCGCCGCCGTGTCAGCCCGCCATTGGCAGGGCGGCGCGCGCAGCCACCGGCGCCCCGGTGAAGGTGTGGCCGGTGGTCCCGGTGATCTCCACCGTCATGTAGCTGCCGATGAGCGACGCATCCCCCTGCACGAGGATGGTGCGGAAGTCACGGGTCCGACCCTGGAGGAGGTCGCCACGCCGCGCCAGTTTCTCGACCAGGATCTCGTGGCGCGTGCCCAGCAGGCGCATGTTCACCGCGCGACTGTCGGCCCGGATCGTCTCCACGAGCTGCAGCAGCCGCGCGCCCGCCACCTCGTCCGGCACCGTCTCCTCGGCCGCCATCCGCGTGGCGGGCGTGCCTTCACGGGCCGAGAACTTGAAGGTGAAGGCATCCATGAAGCCGACCTCCCGGCAGGCGCTGAGCGTTTCCGCGAAATCGTCGTCGGTCTCGCCCGGGAACCCGACGATGATGTCCGTGGTCAGCACGATCGACGGGATCGCCGCGCGCAGGCGTGCGACACACTCCATGAACCCCTCGCGCGTGTAGCGCCGCAGCATGCGGCGCAGTGTGCGCGTGGAGCCGCTCTGCATCGGCAGGTGCACGTGCTCGCAGACCGTGGGTGTCTCCGCCATCGCGGCGATCACGCGGTCGCTGAAGTCATTCGGGTGCGGGCTCGTGTAGCGGAGGCGGCGCAGGCCGGGCACGCGGCCGACGGCGCGCAGCAGGTCGGCGAAATCGTGGCGGCCGTCGTTGTAGCTGTTGACCGTCTGCCCGAGCAGCACGATCTCCGACATGCCATCCGCCACCACCTGCTCCGCCTCCCGCAACACGTCGTCCAGCCGGCGGCTGCGCTCGCTGCCGCGGGTGGTCGGCACGATGCAGTAGGTGCACCGGTAGTCGCAGCCGCGCTGCACGGGGATCCACGCCTTCACCCGGTCGAAGCGGCGCGGCGTGAAGTCCTCGTAGTGCTCCTCGAGGTCGAAGGTGGTGGCGGTGGTGCGGGCGCCGTGGCGTGCGCCGTCCACCAGCGACGGCAGGGCGCGATACCCGTCCGGGCCGATCACCAGCGACACATGCTTCGCCTGCTCCAGCAGCCGCGGGCCGAGGCGCTGCGCCATGCACCCGGTCACCCCCATCACGGTGTCCGCCTTCATGTGGCGCTTCAGTTCACCCAGGCGGCCGATCACGCGCTGCTCGGCGTGGTCGCGGATGGCGCAGGTGTTGAGCAGGATCACATCCGCGCCATCCGGCACGTCCACCACGGCGTAGCCGGCGTCCACGAGCTTGCCGAGCATGAGCTCGGAATCGCTCACGTTCATCTGGCAGCCGTAGGTCTCGATGAAGACGGTGGGGCGCAGCGGCATGGACGAGTCAGGAAAGCGGTGTGGCGATGGGCCGGACCGGTGTGGTGCCGGCCCCGAGGCGGGCAGCGAACCGTACGCCGCGGCCAGGAGCGGGCTGCGCGAGCTCCACGGCAATGTAGTCCTCCGTGAGCCCGTCCCGGTGACCATCCGCATGCCCGATCACGATCACGTCAGCCACCCCACCGATGCGGCGGGCCACGTAGGCGGCGGCCGCCGATGCCCCGAGCTGGCGCAGCTCCGCGGCCCGCGCGCGCCGGACCGCATCGGGGACGTCGCCCCCGAGTCGCACGGCCGCCGTGCCCGGCCGCGCAGAGTACGGGAAGACGTGCAGTCCGCTGAACGGCAGCGCCTGCACCACGTCGCAGGTGGCGCGGTGGTCGGCCTCCGTCTCCCCCGGGAAGCCGGTCACGACGTCGGCACCGAGGCCGAGCACCGGCGCCCGCACGAGGAGCGCCTCGATCGCCGACACGTAGCGGGACGAAGTGTACCAGTGCCGTCCCATGCGCCGGAGCACGGCGTCGCTGCCCGACTGCAACGGGGCATGCAGGTACGGGGCGACCCGGCGCGGGTCGTGCACCAGCAGCTCGCCCAGGAAGGCATCCACTTCGGTCGCCTCCACACTCGACAGCCGGAAACGCACCGCCGGCACGCGGCGCACGAGCGTGTCGAGGAGCATGGCGAGCGACGAGCCCTGCTCCGCACCGTACGACCCGATGTGCACGCCCGTGAGCACGATCTCGGCGTGATGCGCGGCGAGCCGGCCGGCCTCCTCGACGAGTTCATCGACGGGTCGCGAGCGGCTGGCCCCGCGCGCGAGCGTGGTCGCGCAGAAGGTGCAGTGCTCGTTGCACCCGTCCTGGATGCGCAGCAAGCCACGCGTGCCCCGCTGCGGACCGGTGGGCGCGCCGGTGGTGGTGGCCTGCGGCAGCCCGATGGCCTGGCCCACGGCATGCAGGTCCGCACCGCCGATGACGGCATGCACCCGCGGCAGTTCCGCCAGCGCAGCCCCGGATCGCGCGGCCGCGCACCCCATGACGATCGTCCGCACCTGCGGGGCGTGACGCGCCGCGCGCCGCACCTGCTGCCGCAGGTCCGACTCGGCGGCGGCGGTGACGGCACAGCTGTTGAAGACCGCGACGTCCGCGTCGGCGACGTCGTGCACCACGGTGCCGCCGCTGCGCGTCACGAGCGCCGCGACGGCCTCCGAATCGTACTGGTTCGCCCGGCACCCGAACGTCTGCAGGAAGACACGCACTGCCACGGGCTCAGGTGCGCAGCCGGAATCCGAACGACACGATGAAGCCGTTCTCCTTCACGTTGTCGAGGCCCGGGACCTTGCGCGCGGCACGCTCGAGACCGAGGTCGATCTGCGCGCGGCCGAAGCCGACCGGCAGCCCGATGCCGCCACCGAGCACTGTCTCCGTCGGCTGGCGGCCTGCCACGCCGTACGGCAGGTCGCGACGCCTCGCACCGAGGCGCACCAGAAGCTGGCCGCCCGGCAGCCGCGGTCCCGGCACCTCGGCACCGATGCCGTACTCCTTCGTGTCGAACACACCGGCGGTGCTGGCACCCAGGCCCTGCATCGACGACCATCCCTCCCAGTTGTAGCGGGCGGCGATGTTCGAGCCACCCACCTCCCAGCGCACCGCCGCGCCGGCGCGGTTCGGCACATCGGCGTTGAAGCGCGTGGAGTCGTTCAACTCCGCGCGCATGCCGAAGCCGATCCTCGCGGAGCCAGCCAGGCTGAGGCGCTTGTGCGGCGTCAGTTCCACCCCGAAACTCAGCCCGGTGCCGCCGAAGGTGAGTGTGCTCTGCTCCGGGATGTCGGCGTAACTCACCGTGTCCACGCGGACACCAGTGTCGCCTGCAATTGCCCGCGTGGTGTTGACGCGGTTCTCGCCGGTCACGACGTGCAGTGCGGTGCCGACACGGAGCCACTTCGTGACCTGCATGGCGCCACCGAACCGGATGTCGCTGATGCCGCCACGCGCCGTGGTGGTGGTGGTGGTGGTCACGGAGTCGGCGCGGATGTACTGCCGTGCGGTGAGGATGGTGGTGAAGTTTCGCTCCAGCAGCGTGGAGCTCGACACCCCGAAGGCGAAGCGCTGCCCCGCCGGCAACCCGATCGCGAAGACCGGGAAGCGCGCCACGAGCGACGTGGTGCGCGTGCCCGCCACGGTGGTGGAGCGGCGCTCTGGCGAGTACTGCAGGTACGCGCCGGCCACGCCCCAGTTCAGGAGGGCAGCCGGATTGACCGGTGCGGCGGGATCGAACTCACCAAGCGCGCCGCCCGTCGTCGCCGCGCGCACCGTGAGCTGGCCCGGCGGGTAGCCGTACCCCTGCAACGCGACCGCCCCCTGCGCCCGCAGCGCCCCGGCGGCGCACAGCAGGGCGACACCGAGCACGGTGGCGGAACGTGCGCGGGTCATGGAATCGCTCCTTCGCGACGGGTGGTGTACGTGACGCGGAGGCGCGGTCGCAGCGACGGGATCGTCGCCCGTGACGAGAAGAACGCGGGGCGCTGTTCCTGGAAGGTCTCACCCTCGGAATAGA
Source organism: Gemmatimonadaceae bacterium (assembly GCA_020851035.1). Lineage (NCBI taxonomy): Bacteria > Pseudomonadati > Gemmatimonadota > Gemmatimonadia > Gemmatimonadales > Gemmatimonadaceae > Gemmatimonadaceae bacterium. The sequence continues at coordinate 82,985 of JADZDM010000007.1, forward strand.
GGACGAAGCTCGTCGGGATCACGGTGTCCTGCGCGATCCAGAGCCGGATGGCGGCGCCGACATCGAACGAGCGGGTCCCGCTGTCCGCCGCGGCGATGCGCAGTGACGGCAGCAGCACGCCCTCGAGGGTCGGGTCGAGGAACTCCACCAGTCGCCGCGGGTCGGAGCCGAGCGCCGGCCCCGCGATGCCCACGCGGGCACGGATGCGGATGAAGTCACCGGCCCCCGGCATGGTGCGCCGTGGGCGCTGCACGAGGTCGAGCGAGGCGCGCACGATCGTGACCGTGTCGAGGAACCCGCGCGGGATCCGCACCTTCAGCAGGCTGCGCGAACCCACCATGCCGCCCACCTCGAGTGACCCGTCGTTGAGCAGCGTCGTGCGGTCCTGCAGCACCAGCGTCTGCGACCGCAGCCGCTCCGGTGATGCCGCAGTCCCGTTGTACTGCGTGGAGACGAGCCAGGAGTCGACGGTGGTGTCCGGTGACGGATCGTACGTCACGCGCGGCACGAGGTTCGACGAGTTCACGCTGGGCGCCACGAACCGGAGGCCAGCCGGGCCTGCGGACGTGACCTGCATGCCGACGCGGATCCGGTGCGCCTTCGTCACCAGGCGCAGCATGATCGAGTCGGGGATGGAGACCTGGAACGACCGGATGGTCACGCCGGAGCCGGAGCCGTCGATCGTGTCCGCATACACCTCGTCGCGCGTGAACGTCCGCGTGGCGATCAGCCGCGACGGCACGAACCGCGCCGCGAGCACGGCGGCACTGGTGTCATCGGTGACCGTGGAGTCGTCCACGTCGTAGAGCGACACGGTGGTGTTGCCAGCCGGGATCACCGACCGCGCGGTGTCGATGACGAGCAGCAGCTTGCTGTCCGTCACCGCGGCGATGGAGGTGGTGTCGGTGGCCGAGAGCGTGCGCGGCAGCGTGTCGAACCGGAAGACCTGGCGGATGTCCACCGAATCGGGACGGCTGACCACCGGCACGAAGGTTTCGTAGAGGTAGCCGCCGAGGCCATCCGAGGTGGCGAGCCCCGGCGCACGCCAGCGCTCACCGACCCCGGTGAAGCCGGCGTACATCGAGTCGAATTCCACCACGTCGAAGGTGGTGTCCCTGAACGCCAGCGAGTTGTCGGTGCAGAGCACCGGACAGTTCTTGCTGGTGTCGAGGCGTTCCGAACACGCCGCCGCGAGGGCGATCGCGGCGAACGGCAGGCAGCGTAACAGCGGGCGAAGAGACACGGAAACGGGACGGAGAGTGGCGAGTGAGCGCCGTCAGGAGACGGTCATCAGGTTCGCCGCAAAGGCAGCGGGCAGCAGGGCATCGAGGCGCCAGCGCTGGCTGGCCCCACCGGTGGTGATACTGGTGATCTCGAGCGTGGGGGCGAACTCGTACAGCACCTGGCGACAGATCCCGCACGGGGGCGTCGGCACGGCCGCCTCGGTGCAGATCACGATCGCGGTGAACGTGCGGCAGCCATCGGCCACCGCGCGCGAGAGCGCCGTGCGCTCGGCGCAGATGCCCGCCGGGTAGGTGGCGTTCTCCACGTTGCAGCCGACGTGCACCGAGCCGTCGGCGGCGAGCAACGCAGCGCCGACACGGAAGTTGGAGTACGGTGCATAGGCGCGACGCATCGCGGCCTCGGCGGCAGCGGCCAGGTCCGGCGGCGGCACGGGCGGGGTCGGGACGGTCATCGCATCACCACCGGTGACAGGACCCGGGCCAGGAAACTCGTGCCGTGCCCGCGCCACCCCAGCCCGAAGGCCTCGGCGACGGTGGCACCGACATCCGCGAACGTCGCGCGCGGAGGGAGCACCCCGCCCTGCACCGACCGTCCCGCGACCAGCAGCGGCACGCACTCGCGCGCGTGATCCGTCGATGCCGTCGTGGGATCGTTGCCGTGATCGGCGGTGATGAACAGCAGGTCGTCGTCGCGCAGCGCACCCAGCAGCGCCGGCAGCGCCGCGTCGAACTCCGCCAGCGCGCCGGCAAAGCCGGCGACGTCGTTCCGGTGCCCGAACTGCTGGTCGAAATCCACGAGGTTGGCGAAGAGGAACCCGTCGGTCGTGCCATCGAGCCACCCCTGCACCAGCGCCAGGCCCTCGGCGTTCCCCGAGGTATGGGTCGAGGTGATGCCACGGCCGGCGAAGAGGTCGTCCACCTTGCCCACGCCCGTCCGCGCGATGCCGGCAACTGCCAGCGCATCGAGCAGCGTCTCCGCCGCCGGCGGGACCGAGTAGTCACGCCGGTTCGCGGTGCGGTGCCAGGCGCCCGGCGTGCCGGTGAAGGGCCGCGCGATCACGCGGGACACGTTGCAGGGAGCCACCAGCAGCGCGCGGGCCAGCTCGCAGGCGCGATACAGCTCCGCGAGCGGCACCACCGACTCGTGCGCCGCAACCTGGAAGACGGAATCCGCGGAGGTGTAGACGATCCACGCGCCGGTCGCGACGTGTTCCGCGCCGAGCCGGTCGAGCACCGCCGTGCCGCTGGCCACGCAGTTGCCGATCACGCCCCGCCCCGTGGCTTCGGTGAACGCGTCCAGCACACTCGTGGGGAAGCCATCGGGAAAGACGGGGAACGGCGTCTCGAGCACCACGCCGGCCAGCTCCCAGTGGCCGGTGGTGGAATCCTTGCCGGCGCTGCGCGGCGTCAGCGTCGTGACGACGGCGGCAGGCGCAGCCACCGCGTCCACGCCGTGCAGCGGAGTCACGTGCCCCAGCCCGAGGCGTTCCATGGCGGGCAGCCGGAGTGTCGTGACCTGAGCGAGCACGTGGCCGAGCGTGTTGCTGCCGGCATCGCCGTACGCGTCGGCATCGGGGGCCGCGCCGCAGCCGACGCCGTCGAGCACGATCACGGCCACACGCCCGCTCACGCCGCGACCCCGACGGGGGCGGCACTGGCGAGGTACGTGCGTGCCGCCCGTGCCCGCAGCCCGGTGAGGATCTCGTACGGTGACCGGCGCGCGTGCGCGGCCACCGCACTCACGCTCGACGCGGCGTCACCGCCGATCAGCGTGACGCGATCACCCACTTCGCACTGCACATCCGTCACGTCGCACATCGTCATGTCCATGGTCACGAGTCCCACCACCGGCACCGGGCGGTCGTTGACGACCGCGGTGGCGCCATTGCCGGCGCCGCGCGGATATCCGTCCGCATACCCGAGCGCGACCGTGGCGATCCGCCGTGGTTCCCGCGCACGCCAGGTGGCGCCGTAGCTGACCGAGTCCCCGGGGGCCAGCCGGCGCAACTCGACCACCGGCGCCGCCAGCCGCACCACGTCCAGCGGCGTCCACGCGGCCGGTCCCACCGACACGCCGTAGAGCGCGATCCCGGGGCGCGCGCAGTCGTACCGCGACACCCCGCGCTGCAGCAGCGCGGCGCTGTTCTCGGCGTGGATCGACGCCGGACGCACCGGCAGGGCGCCCACAACGGCCGCGAAGCGCTCTTCCTGCACAATCATCGAGCCGGGGTCGGTGTCGGCGGAGTGGAAGTGCGTGAAGACCCCGTCAGGCGCAGGGCCGGCGGCGAGCAGCGCGCGGATCGTGGCCGTGTCACGCCAGTGCACGCCCGCGCGGTTCATCCCCGTGTCGACCGGCAGCTGCCACCGACCACCGAGCGCCAGCCAGGCCGACAGGTGCCCGGGATCCGACAGCGCCAGCGTGAGTCCGGCCTCGCGCGCGAGGGCGAAGGCGGACGGCAGCACCGGTGTGAAGACCACCACCGGCCGCGCGACGCCGGCGGCACGCAGCGCCCGCCCCTCGTCGACCGACGCGACGCCGAAGGCCACCGGCGATTCCGGGTCCAGGACCCTGGCAACCTCGACCGCACCCAGGCCGTAGGCGTCGCTCTTGACCATCGGCAGCAGCGGAACCGCCGCACGCCTCGCCAGCAGGCGATAATTCTCCCGCACCGCGGCGAGGTCCACGGTGAGCATGGCGCTCAGGGCGCGGGCGTCGGCGGGAGTGGCGGTCACAGCCTAGGAAGCTACCGGGAGCGGTCGTAACGATGCAAGCGAAAGCCAGCCTTGAAGATACCCTCGCACTTATGCGCGATCTCCGGGCCCGGTGTGACTGGGACGGCGCCCAGACCCACCAGTCCCTCCGTCCGTACCTGATGGAGGAGGCGCACGAGGTGGACGACGCGCTGCGGCTGGCCGACGACGGCCTGTTGCGGGAGGAGCTGGGGGACCTGCTCTTCCAGGTGCTGTTCCACAGCGTCATCGCCGAGGAGCGCGGGGCGTTCGACCTGCACGAGGTGGCGGCGGCGCTCATCGCGAAGATGCGGACGCGGCATCCGCATCTCTATGGCGGGGGGGAGGCCGTACCCTGGGAGCGGCAGAAGGCGAAGGCCCGGGAGTCACTGGCGGACGGCCTGCCGGTGGACCTCCCCGCGCTGCACCGGGCCCACCGGCTGCAGGATCGTGCCGCCGGCGTCGGGTTCGACTGGGACGATGTCCGGGGTCCGCTGGAGAAAGTCCGCGAGGAGGTGGAGGAGGTCGCGGCGGAGCTGGCGCCAGGGGCGGAGGGTGTCGCCCCCTCGCAGGACGCGATCGAGGGTGAGCTCGGCGACCTGCTGTTCGCGGTGGTGAACCTCTGCCGCAAGGCGAACGTCCACGCCGCCGTGGCGCTGGACCGGGCCAACCTGAAGTTCGTGCGCCGCTTCACGGCGGTCGAACGGCTCGCGGCCGAGCGCGGCGTGCAGGTGGGCACAGCGTCGCTGGCGGAGCTGGACGTGTTGTGGGATGCGGTCAAGGAGGCCGGCGGATGACCGTGACGCAGACGGTGGCGCCACCGCGGTCACTCACGACCATGCAGCCCTACTTCCGCGAGCTGGCCGTGAACCGGGAGACCGCCCTCGCGCTGCTCGACGGCCTCACCGCGACGCAGCTCGCCTGGTGCCCCGACGACGTGTCGTGGGGCCTGTCCGAGATCTGCGCGCACCTCGCGAACACGTTCGAGGTGGCCCTGCCGGCGCTGGACCGCGCCATCGAGCGCGGGCATGGTGATGCCGCCTACAGCGACCGCCCGTTCACGGGGAACGTCGTGACGCGCCTGATGGTGTGGACGATGGAACCGCCGGTGCGCGTCCGCCTGCGCGCGCCGCGCGTGCTGCGGCCGGACCCGGCGGCGGACCCGCTGCTGTCCCGCCAGCGCTACCGCGCCGCACAACACGCCTTCGAGATGCGGCTCGAGCGGGCGGCCGGGCTGGACCTCACGCACGTGCGCGTGCAGCTGCCGACCATCCGCAGCCTGCAGCTCGCGCTGGGCACGGTGCTGGCGCTGCTGCTGGCGCACGAGCGCCGCCACCTCTGGCAGGCGACGGTGGTGCGCAAGGCCGGTCCCTTCCCGCTCGCCGCGCGACGCCGCTTCGCCTGAGCGGCGCGCGCGCGCGCGTCACCGCCGCCGGGTCACGGCCGCAGGCGGTTCATGAGGCGCGGGAACGGGATGCACTCGCGGATGTGCGGCGTGCCGCAGAGCCACGCCACCGTGCGCTCGAGCCCGAGCCCGAAACCGCTGTGCACGAACGTGCCGTACTTCCGCAGGTCGAGGTACCAGGTGTAGGCCGCGACATCCAGTCCCTCCTCGACGATGCGGTGCAGCAGCTTGTCGTGGTCGTCCTCGCGCTGCGAGCCGCCGATGATCTCGCCGTACCCTTCCGGCGCCAGGCAGTCGGCGCACAGCACCGTGCGCGGATCGTCGGGATTCTCCTTCATGTAGAAGGCTTTCGCCTCCTTCGGGTAGTTGCAGATGAAGATCGGCGTGCGGTAGTCGGCCACCAGCAGCGCCTCGTCCTCGGCGCCGAGGTCCTCTCCCCAGGTGATGGCACTGCCCTTCTGCTGCAGCGTGGCCACCGCGTCGGTGTACGAGATGCGCGGGAACGGGCCCGTGATCGCCTCGAGGTGGCTGACGTCACGCTCCAGCACGGCGAGTTCCGGGCGGCGACGCTCGAGCACGCGCGCGGTGATGTAGAGCAGCATGTCTTCCTGGAGCTGCATGCTGTCGTGCACGTCGTAGAACGCCATCTCCGGCTCGATCATCCAGAACTCGGTGAGGTGGCGCCGCGTCTTCGACTTCTCGGCGCGGAACGTGGGGCCGAAGGTGTAGATGCGGCCCAGCGCGGCGGCCAGCGCCTCGCCGTAGAGCTGCCCCGTCTGCGCGAGGTAGGCGCTGCCCTCGTCGAAGTACTCGGTGCTGAACAACCCCGAGCGCTCGCCGATGGCGGCGGTCAGGATCGGCGTGTCGCAGTGGATGAAGTCGCGGGCGTAGAAGAAGTCGTGGATCGCCTGCTCGATCTCGTGCCGGATGCGCATCAGCGCCACCTGGCGCGGCGCGCGCAGCCAGAGGTGGCGGTTGTCCATCAGGAAGTCGACGCCATGCTCCTTCGGCTGGATCGGGTAGTCGATCGGGCTGGCCCCGAGCACCGTCAGCCCGGTGGCGCCCAGCTCGGCGCCGCCCGGGGCGCGCGGCTCGAGCCGCACCTCACCGCTGACCGAGACCGACGCCTCGAGCGTGAGCGTGCCGAAGCGCTCCCACACCTCGGGTGTGACCTGGCTCTTCACGAACACGCACTGCACCACCCCGGTGCCGTCCCGGACCACGAGGAAGGCGACCTTGCCCTGCGTGCGGACGTGCTGGACCCAGCCGCGCACGGTGACGGCCTGGCCAGCCGCCGATGGCAGCGCGTCGATGTACTGCACCTGACCTGTCATTGTTCTGCACTGCTCCGCTCGCAAGATTGGGGGGCAACGTACCGATCGCTGGAATGCGAGTCAACGCATTGCAGCACCGACGCCTACGCCCCTTTCGTGACCCCAGTCTTCCGCGAGCCGAAACCAGCGCTGCACCTCGTGTCGCACCGGCGTGGGGTGTCGCTGCGTGTCCGGCTGGTGGCGGGGCTGCTGATGGTCGCGGCGATCCTCGTCGCGCCGCTGGTGGTGACGCGGTTCTCGCTGAAGCGGCTGTTCACCGACATGGAGCAGCTGCAGAGCCAGGACTTCCGGGCCTCGCTGCTGCTGGGTGGGATGCGCACGATGGCGGACCAGGTCCGCCGTGGCGACGACCAGATCGGGGGCCTGCGCGACTCGACCGGCGCCCCCATGCTGCGGGCGGCCGTCGCGCGGCTGCTGGTGCTGAGCGACAGCCTGCAGGCGATCGCGACCGGGCCGTCGTACGCGGCGGTGGACTCGACCGTGCGCGAGGTGAACCGCCTCACCGGGCTGAGTCTCGAGGCCATGGAGAATCGCGACTTCGACCGGGTGGACAACCTGTCGACCCAATCGGTGCGCCCCGGGCTGAGCCGCATGCTGACCGCGGTGGCCGAGGCGGAGGCCGCCCTCCGCATCGAGACGGCGGCCCGGGTGCGCCGCGCCCGGGACGAGACGGGGCAGGCGCGGCAGGTGTCGCTGATCGCGCTCATGCTGGCACTGGTGCTGGCCGCCATCGTGGCGGCGTGGATCATCGTCAGCATCGCGAGACCGGTGGCCGACCTGCAGTACGGCATGGAGCGGGTGGCCGCCGGCCAGTTCGACCACAAGCTGTCGGTGGCTGCGCGGCGGAGCGACGAATTCGGCAGCCTCGCCGCCAGCTACGCCGCGATGGCACAACGCCTCGGCGAGCTGGACCGCCTGAAGGCGGAGTTCGTGTCCATGGCCTCGCACGAGCTGAAGACGCCCCTCAACGTGATCCTCGGCTACCTCACGCTGCTCGACGACGGCGTGTACGGGCCGTTGAACGACAAGCAGCGCGAAGTGGTGCACACCTTGGAACGCCAGAGCCATTCGCTGAACCGCCTGGTGCGGCAGCTGCTGGACGTCTCGAAGTACGACGCCGGCGGGGCGAAGCTGGACCTGCAGCCGCTGGACACCCGGGCATTCTTCGCGGAGCTGGAGGACTCGCTCCAGGTCCTGGCCCACCAGCGCGGGGTGACGTTCAGCGTCACGTCCGCTGACGGGATGCCGGGCGAAGTGTGGTGGGATCATGACCGCATGACCGAGGCGATCGGGAACCTCGTCACGAACGCCTGCAAATTCACGCCGCGCGGCGGCGTGGTGGCGCTGCACGGCGACGGCGAGCCCGGCGTGGTCCGGATCGAGGTCCGCGACAGCGGTGTCGGAATTCCCGCCCCGGAGCTTCCGCACGTCTTCCGCAAGTTCTTCCAGGCCGGCAACCAGGAGGCGGCCACCGGCGTGGCTGGCACCGGGCTCGGCCTTGCCATCGTCCGCGGGATCGTCGAGGCGCACGGCGGATCCGTGAACGTCTCGTCGGAGGTGGGCGTAGGGACGACATTCACGATCCTGCTCCCGCAGCGCGCGCCGGCCCCCCGCCGTCAATCCGTGTCACCACCCACGGCGAGTGCCACGGCACTCCCGAGCACTTCGACATGACCCTGCACGTTCGCTCCCGCCTGCTGCCCCTCGTCGTGACCGTCGCACTCGTGAGCTGCCGCACGGCCGCGCCGGCCGCGGCCCCGCCCGTCGCGCCGCCCCCGCTTCCCGCACCCAGCGTCACGTCGCAGTGGGTCGCCGTGCAGGGTGCCGTCCTGGCGCTGGTGGCGGAGAACCGCACCGCCGCGGCCGACTCGTCACTCCAGCAGTTCGCCCGCGAGTTCGCGCGCACCAACGAGGGAGATCGCGCGCGCTGGTGGCGTGCACTGATGCGCGCCGACCAGCGCGCGGCGACCGGCGATCCCACCCTCGCCATCGCACAGATCGACTCGCTCCTCGCCGACTCGCTCTCGCAGGAGATCCGTGCCGAGGCCACGATCATCCGGCGCAACTTCGTCGCGATCGATTCCGTGCGCCGGCTCGAGGTGCGCCGGCGCACGCAGGCCACGCAGACGGCCACCGAGCGTCTCGACGAGCTGAAGACCACCCGCGACTCGCTCGGCAAGCTGCAGGCGGAGATCGATCGGCTGCGCCGGCGCCTCCGGCCGTAGCAGCGCGCCGCCACGCGCGCATCAGCCGACCCGGAACAGCTCCAGCGCACGACGGTAGCGGCCCGTGAGCAGGTCACGCAGCGGCGCGTGTTCCGGCGCGCTCAGCGTCGGGTCGCCGGCCAGCAGCTGCTCCGCGGCCGCGCGCGCCACCGGGATGAGCGCCTCGTCGCGCAGCGGATCGGCGACGCGGAAACTCGGCAGCCCGCTCTGCCGCTCCCCGAAGAGGTCCCCCATGCCGCGCAACCGCATGTCGGCACGCGCGATCTCGAATCCGTCCTCGGTGCCGACGAACACGTCGAGCCGCTCCGCCGACTCCGGTCCCACGTCACCGAGCAGGATGCAGTAGCTGTCGGCCGCCCCACGGCCCACACGGCCACGCAACTGGTGCAGCTGCGACAGCCCGAACCGCTCGGGATGCTCGATGAGCATCACCGACGCATTGGGCACGTCGATGCCGACCTCGATCACCGTCGTCGCCACCAGCACGTCCATCTCGCGTGCGAGGAAGGCACGCATCACGGCGTCCTTCTCGTCGGCCTTCAGCCGGCCGTGCAGCAGCCCCACGCGCCGCGCCACGAACGCCCCCGCCGCCAGCTCCGCGGCCATCTGCGTGGCGGCACGCAGGTCACTGCGCTCGGATTCCTCGATCACCGGATACACGACGTACGCCTGCCGCCCCGCGTCGAGCTGCGTGCCGATGAACGCCATCACCCGCTCCCGGGCCGACTCCGGCCGCCGCGTGGTGACGATGGGGATCCGCCCCGGCGGCTTCTCGTCCAGCAGGCTCACGTCCAGGTCCCCGTAGATCGTCAGCGCCAGCGACCGCGGAATCGGCGTGGCGCTCATCAGCAGCACGTCCGGCGTCGCCCCCTTGGCCTGCAGCGCCTTCCGCTGCTCCACGCCGAAGCGGTGCTGCTCGTCCACGATCACGAGGCCGAGGCGGCCGAACGTGGTGGCCTCCTGCACCAGCGCGTGTGTCCCGATCACGATCAGCGGCTCGTACGACGCCAGGCGCGTGGCGACGGCGCGCCGCTCCGCGGCACCCATCCGGCCAGTGAGCAGCGCCGGCGTGATGCCAAGCGGCGCCAGCAGCGACGTGAAGGTGCGGAGGTGCTGCTCGGCCAGCAGCTCCGTCGGCGCCATCAGTGCGGCCTGCCAGTCGTTCTCGAGCGCCACCAGCGCCGCGAACAGCGCCACGATCGTCTTGCCGCTCCCCACGTCACCCTGCAGCAGGCGGTTCATGCGATGCACGCTCGTCATGTCGGCCACGATCTCGCGCAGCACGCGCACCTGCGCACCGGTGAGCGTGAACGGCAGGCGTTCCTTCAGGGCGGTGGTGAGCCGTCGCCGGTTCACGAACGTGATGCCGTCACGCGCCGTGCGCTCGAGCTGGTTCGCGCGACGATGCAGGAGCTGCACGCAGAACAGCTCCTCGAACGCGAGCCGCGCCCGCCCATGCTCTGCCTCCTTCACGCTCCCGGGACGGTGCACCTGCCGGAGCGCCTCGGCCAGCGGTGGCACGCCGGCGGCGGCCAGCACGGCCGCCGGCAGCGGATCGCGCACCTGCGGCAGCAGCGCATCGAGCTGCGCGTCGACGAGCTGGCGCAGCAGCTTGGTGGGCAGCCCCTCCGTGGCCGGATACACGGCCAGCACGCGCCCGCCGGCCGTGCCCGCATCCTCGGCGCCGAGGTTCACGAACTCGCGCGGCGCCAGCTGGCGGCCGTGGAAGACGCGCACCGGCCCGCTCAGCAGCAGCACGTCACCGACGTTGATCGTGCGGTCCAGGTGCGGCTGCCCCGGCCAGCCCACCTCGAGCAGGCCACTCGCGTCCTGGATCACCGCCTGGAAGATCCGCAGCCCGCGGCGGGTGGGGATGATGCCCTTCGAGATCACGCGGCCGAGCACCGTGACGTCGCTGCCCGGTTGGGCGCGCGCGACGGGCAGCACGGTCGTCGCGTCCTCGTAGCGTCGCGGGACGTGCAGCAGCAGGTCACCGGCGGTGGTGATGCCCAGCCGGCCAAGCAGCTCGGCGCGCCGCGGCCCGACGCCCTTGAGGTACGTCACCGGTGTGAGCAGCGTCACGGGCGGCGCACTTCCACCACCGCGCCGGTCGCGTCGCTGCGCCGCACCGTCACCGCTCACGACTCGAACATCGCCTCGGCAAACACCTGTGCGTCGAACGGCTCGAGGTCGTCGGCCCCTTCGCCGGTGCCGATGAACTTCACCGGGATGTCGAGCGCCTCGTGCACCGCCACCACCACGCCGCCCTTGGCCGTGCCATCCAGCTTCGTGACGACGAGCCCCGTCAGCGGCACCGATGCCGCGAAGGTCTTCGCCTGCTGCACCGCGTTCTGCCCGATGGTGCCGTCGAGCACCAGCAGCGCCTCATGCGGCGCCCCCGGCAGGCGCTTCGCGATCACGCGCACGACCTTCCGCAGCTCGTCCATCAGCGAGTCGCTGGTATGCAGCCGGCCGGCGGTGTCCACGATCACCACGTCAACACCGCGCGTCACACCGGCGTCAATCGCGCTGAAGGCCACGGCGGCAGGATCGGACCCGGGCGACGCGCCCACGAAGTCCGCGCCGGTGCGCTGGGACCAGACCCTGAGCTGCTCGATGGCGCCGGCACGGAAGGTGTCACCGGCCGCAACCAGCACCTTCTTCCCCTCCCCCCGCAGCCGCGAGGACAGTTTGCCGATGAAGGTCGTCTTGCCGGCACCGTTCACGCCGAGCACCAGGATCACGGTCGGCGCCTCGGGCTGGTAGTGCAGCGCGGGATCGGCGTTGCCGGTGCGGAGCGCCTCCGCGATCTCCTGCTGGAGCGCCGAGCCGAACTCCTCGTCGGTGCGGATCTCGCCGCGGCGGGCACGATCCTCCACCGCGGCCACCAGGCGCAACGTCACCGCCACGCCGAAATCCGACTCGAGGAGGACCTGCTCGAGCTGCTCGAGCGACCCCTGGTCGACACCGCCCTTGAGGACGACACGCCAGTTGGTGGTGACGACCGACTTGACCTTCTGCCAGAAGGACTTCTTCGGGAGGTCGCCGTCGCGACGAAAGAGGCGCGCCATGCGAGGAGTTCAGGGTGGGACGATCAGGAGGACCGGGCGCCAGGGCGACGCCGGTCAGCGCAGGCCGGCACGCCGCCGCAGCAGCCACTCGGCAGCCAGCAGCAGCACTGCCGCAAGGTAGAGCCAGCCGACCGAGCGTGCACCGCGACGCACGGGACGGGCCTCCCCGTTCAGGGGACCACTGCGCAGCGTGACGGCACCGGGGATCCACTCGCGTGAGGCGCTCACCGGAATCACCACCGCGGCGCCGTCGACGGTGCCGCGCCACACCCCTTCCGCCAGCGCCGGCATCGTCGCGTCACCGGCCGTGCCGAAGCGGAGCGAGTCACGTCGTGTCCGTCGATCCCCATCGCGGATGAGGCTGACGATCGACAGGGGCTGCGCGCCGCGACGCCAGGCCAGCGGCGTTCCGCCGCGCACGACCGGCGTGGCCGGCACGGGCACGGCCGCCCTGCCACGGGCGCCGAGCAACCAGTCCGTGGCGGCGCCGATGACGGACTGGAACGCGATCTCGCTCACGCCGCCGCGGGCGCGCCACCGTCCGTATCCGGCGGCGGTCAGCACGACGCGGCGCACCTCGCCGTCGATCACCGACAGGATCGGCGTCGCGCCGCTGGCCGTGACGCCGGGGGCTGCCGTCAGCGCCACCACGCCGCCGCGCGCCGGCGCGGCGGCCTGCAGCGGTGGCAGCGACTCGACGACGATGCCCGCGAGGCCCGCCTGCAGTGGCGAGGCGGGGGCCCGACGCACGAGCAGCTCCGGCGCGTCCTCCGCCGGCGGCGAGAGCAGCAGGAGCGCGCGCGTGCCGAGTGCACCGGGCGCGCCCATCGCCGTCGTGTCGCCGTGCAGGACGGCGAGGGTGGCGCCGCGCACCGCGCTGCGCACCACCGATTCCTCCACCGGCAGCAGTGCACCGTCGCGGAGCCAGCGCCCCGGGGCGATGCGGTAGTACGCATCGGTGGGCAGCGACACGCTCGCACGCAGTGCCGTGGCCACATCGCGCACGTCGGCGTCCGGTGCGGTGGAGACGATCACGATCCGCTGGCGTGCGCCGCGGCGGAACGCAACTGCAATGGTATCATTGCGCGACTGGGCATCCGCACCGGCGGGCAGCGCGGCCCGCAGCACCGCCACCGAGTCACCCGCCGGCACGACGAGGCGCTCCTCGATCACCGCCTCCCCATTGGCCAGCAGCGGCGGCACGGGCGACTCGGCCAGCACGACGCCATCCAGCAACCAGCGCACCGACGCGGCGACCGGCATCGCGGCGCTGGCGGCAATGCGGACCTGCACCGCCACCGTGTCACCCACGCGCCCCTCCGCCGGCGCCGACAGGTCCACCACCGCCCGATCGGCTGCCGGTCGCACCGGGATCACAACCAGGCGCGAGCCGGGCATCGCCTGCTGGAGCGCGTCGGCATCGTCGAGCGCACCGTCGGTGACCACCACCAGTCGCTCGCCACGCGCCGCCGCGCGCTGCATGAGCGGCGTGGCGAGGCTGGCGGCGTCCACCGGGCGCGCCGGCGCGTCGCCTCCACGCACGGAGTCGCCGAAGAGCAGGACGGCCGCCCCGCCCGACGCCGAGCGTGCGGAGTCGAGGGCCGCGCGCCACGCGCCCGCATCGCCGCTGCGTGACCAGCTCGCCGACGCATCGAGTGCGACCAGCGGCTCGGGCGGCCGCGCCACCCCGATGGCCAGGTCGAGCAGGAGCGCGAGCACCAACACCACCGACACGACGCGCAACGCCATGAGCAGGCGGCGCAGGCGCGGCGCCGCCCCCGCGGGATACGCGATCCACGCCACCAGCAGCCCTGCCCCGAGCGCGAGCCCCCAGCCGAGCGGTCCGTTCACCTGGTGGCGCCAGCGCTCTTGGCGGGCACGCCGACATCGATCCTGACGCCCGGCGGGGCCGCGTCAGCGGCGCGGGAGGCCGCCTCGGTGGCGGGAAGGCCGAGCCGCGAGGCAAGCCCGTCGCGGACGCTGGCGAACGCCGAGAGCTTCGGGCCGGACAGGGTCACGCCGCTCGCCGCGCGCAGCGTTCGCGTGGGTTCTCTTGACACACCGTCCACGAGGGTCTCGAAGTGCAGATGAGGGCCCGTGGAGAGTCCGGTGGACCCGACGAAGCCGATGACCTGTCCCTGCGTGACGACCTGGCCTTCACGCAGGGATGGTGCAAAACCGCGCAGGTGTCCGTAGCGCGTGACCATCCCGTCCCGGTGGCGGATCTCGACCATCTTGCCGAACCCGCCGCCGTACCCCGCCTTGATCACCGCGCCGTCGCCGACCGCACGGACCGGCGTGCCGAAGGGTGCTGCGAAGTCGATGCCCGCATGCCGGCGGACCGTCCCGAGGATGGGATGGACGCGCAGGCCGAACGCGCTCGACATCCGACGGAACTCGAGCGGTGCGGTGAGGAAGGTCGTCCGCATGGGCCGACCTTCCAGATCGTAATACTCCGCGTTACCGGCGTTGGTTGAGAACCGGATCGCACGCAGCCACTGGCCATCATGGTAGATGCCCCCGGCCACCAGCGCACCGACCTGCTCGGCACCGAACGCGGTGCGGCGGCGCTCCATCACGACCAGCGCCGAGTCCCCCGGCGCGAGATCCCGTCCGACATCGAGCTTGTACTCGAAGGCCTCGGCCAGCGCGTAGGCGGCCTCGATCCGACCTCGCACGGTGAGCGCGCCGCGGCCGGCGTTCCGCATCGATTCCACCAGCGAGCCACGGGTGGCGGTGCGGATGACCACGGTATCGGTGCGCCAGAGTTCGCGGCGCTCGGTGGCGCTCCAGGTATTGCCCGCGGTGCGCATGACCCGGATGCTACGGTCGTCGGCGACCTGGAACTCGACCTCCCGCACGGGAGCGGCGGCGCTGTCGGCGTAGATCGCGAGCGGGATGTCTCGCCGCGCGGTACCGCGCATCTCGGATGCCTTGAGCACCGCCAGCGCGTCGTCACGCGGGAGGCCAGCCCGGACGAGCACGGTGACGACACCATCCCTGGCCCGGATCGTGTCGCGGCGCGACACGGGGATGGCCGTCTCGCCCCGACCGGCAGTGGTATCCCTCGGGAGCGGGGGCGAGCGCTTGGGCAGGCCCCAGATCGCGAGCGCGGCGGCGCCGAAGACCGTCAGGAAAACGACGGCGCGCGCCCGTCGCCGCAACTGGCGTTCGAGCGCGCGCTGACGTCGTGACCTGTAGCGATCCTCTGCGGCGGGAGCGTCGGGCATCCCCTCATGATGGCCGGAAGTGACTCCGGACTCAATCCATCTGGCGCCGCATGAAGGTGGGGATTTCGAGATCGTCCTGACTGACCGGTCGCATCGGGCGCGCCGGGCCGGTCACCGAGCGGGGACCAGCGGGCGGCTGGGCCTGGACGGATCCGGCGCCTGCGGCCGGGTTCTGGCCTGGCCGCACGATGCTGCTGGGCTTCGGGACCACGAGCTGGGACGGTGTCTGCCGACCGTTCGCGGTGACGATGCCGGGCTTGAAGTCGGGCGTGGCCTGCCCGAGCGCACGGTCGAACCCGGTGGCGATCAGGGTCACGCGGATCTCGCCTTCCATGGCCGGATTGCTGGAATCGCCGCCGAAGATGATTTCCGCATCGTCGCCGACCGACTCCTGCACGAGCTCGGCAATCTGCTGCACCTCGCCGAGCTGGAGGTCGGGGCCACCGACGATGTTGATGAGCACGGACTGGGCGCCGGTGATCGAGACGCTGTCGAGGAGCGGGCTGGCGATGGCCTGCTGCGCCGCCTCCATCGCCCGGTTCTCGCCGCGGCCGATGCCGGACCCCATGAGCGCCGAGCCGCCGTTCTGCATCACGGTCCGCACGTCGGCGAAGTCGACGTTGATGGTGCTCGACGTGTTGATGATGCCGGAGATGCCGGAGGTGGCCTGCAGGAGGACCTCGTCCGCCTTCTTGAGGGCATCCTGGAACGGCATGCCGCGCCCGACCACGGCGAGCAGGCGCTCGTTCGGCACGACGATCATCGTGTCGACGTGCTTCCGCAGCTCGCTGATGCCGAGCTCTGCCTGGCGCATCCGCTTGCGCCCTTCGAACAGGAACGGCTTGGTGACGATCCCGACCGTGAGGGCGCCGGCTTCGCGGGCGAGCTCGGCAATGACGGGGGCTGCCCCGGTACCGGTCCCACCGCCCATGCCGCAGGTCACGAAGACCAGGTCGGCGCCGGCGACCGTCCGGCTGACCTCCTCGCGATTCTCTTCGATCGACTGCCGCCCGACGTCAGGTCTGGCACCAGCGCCGAGCCCGTTGGTCAGCTTCCGCCCGATCTGGATCTTGACGTCGGCCTTGGAATTGTGAAGGGCCTGGGCGTCGGTGTTGACGGAGATGAACTCGACCCCGCTGAGGTGCTCCTCGATCATCCGGTTGACGGCGTTCCCGCCGCCACCGCCAACGCCGATCACCTTGATGACGGCGTTGGAATCGTTGCGTTCCTCGAACTCGAAGATCATGGCGGACATATGGCGCTGCGCTCCGCGGAATGGCAGGAGAGTGACCGGGCGACCGGCGTGCAAACAATCATGGAAACTCGCTGGCCCGGAGACACGACGGGCGCCGCGAGCAGGATTTCAGTCGAGAGTATAGCAAATGGCTTCCTGCAACGCTATGGCGCGTACCACGGCCGTCAAGATGCCGCCACGCTGACGGCAGCCTGACCGTCGGCAGGAGCGATCGCCAGCCAACGGCATCCGGGTGAAGCACTTACCTGCCCACGCCTCGCGTGCTGCCGCAGGAAGGACGTTGCCCGGACGCACCTGGTCTCACCATCGGGAGCACCACACGGTTGCCCGGAAGCACTGGAGCCAAGTCGGCACGTTGCCGCGACACACGACCGGCACGCCGCGCCGCCGGTGCAGGTTGTCTGGATTCGCGTGCCAACTCCCGGTGAGCGTTGGACGTGCGTGATGGCGAGAAAAAAGGGCGCGTCCCATTGCTGGAACGCGCCCGTCGAACAGCCGCTGCAACTCCATGTCCTGGCGAACGCAGCGACCCCCTGCCCACCGTCCGGTCAGCCGCCCGAGTCCTCCGGGCGTTCCGGTGTCCGCCTCAGAAGAAGTCCTGGAACCACTCCTTCACCTTCCCCACGATCTGGTTCACACCCGCCGGAGTCGGCGCACCCGTCCGCTTCGCGGCAGCGGCCGGCTGCAGCATGGAGGCAATCGCGACGCGGCCCGCAGCGAACTGGGCCAGACCCACGACGCAGCTGAAGCGCGGCGAATTCACGGCTTCCTTCAGACCATCCACACCTTCCGGAAGGCCGATCCTGACCGTCTGCCCGAACAGGTCGGAAGCCAGCTCCGCGATGCCTGCGGTGACCGAGGCACCTCCGGTCACGACCACGCCGGCGTTCAGCTGCTTGGCGAACCCGGCACGCTCGAGGTCGCGCTGGACGTGATCGAAGATCTCGTCGGTGCGCTGCTGGATGATGTGCGCGAGCAGTTCGTACGGGATCTGCCGGTCACCCTGGGTCACCGTGCTGGGCAGTGTGATGAACTGCCCGGGTTGGATCATCGGTTCGTAGGCGCAGCCGTACTCTTCCTTCAGGCGGTCGGCGTCCACGGGCGAGACGCCGAGCCCATGGATGATGTCCGCGGTGACGTTCTGCCCGCCGAGGTTGATCGTCGCGACGTGGCGGATCTTTCCCTCGAGGAAGACGGCGAGGTCGGTGGTGCCGGACCCCATCTCGACGAGCACCACGCCGAGTTCCTTCTCGTCTTCGGTGAGCGCCGCGAGCGCGCTGGCGAGCGGGGCCAGCACGAGGTCGCGGGTGCGGTACCCGGCCTTCTCGACCGCCTTCCGGATGTTGTTGGCTGGCGACGCCCCGACGGTGACGAGATACATCTCGGTCTCGAGGCGCGTGCCGACCATGCCGACGGGATCCCGGACCCCGAGATTCTTGTCGACCGTGTACTCCTGCGGAATGGCGTGCAGCAGTTCCCGCTCGCGCGGGATGGACTGGGCACGGGCCACCTCGTTCGCCCGGTCGACGTCGGCACGGGTGATTTCGTCCCCGTTCACGGCCACGATGCCCTGGCTGGTCATGGTCTGCACATGCTCGCCGGCGATGCCGACATACAGTGACTCGACCTTCTGCCCTGCCATCCGTTCGGCGTCACCGAGCGCCTGCGCAATGGACCGGGTCGTCTCCTCGATGTCGGACACCACGCCACGGCGGAACCCAGCGGTTCGCGCCGTGCCCACGCCGAGCACCTTGAGCATCGGGCGCCTCGGCAGCTCGCCGATCACCTCCGCGATGAGGGCGGTGGTGTGGGCGGAGCCGATGTCGAGCGCGGCGACAAGGCGGTCAGGACTCATGGCAGTCTGGCGATGACGAGGTTGCGGAAGCGCAGGTCCAGCTCGGCTGCGCGGATCCGGCGGCGAGCGAGGTCCTGCTCGACAGGAATAATGTCTGCCAGACGGTCCAGCGTCACCTGCGGCGTCACCCGGACACGCTGGTGCGTGGTCCAGAGGTGCCATTCGGTGGTCGAGATCCGGCGGACCTCCTCGATCGCGTCGAAGAGGAGCGGGTCACGTGACCGCAGCGTGCCGAGCAGGTTGTAGAGGCGGCGATCGGCGACGGTGTCGCGCGGGCCGGCGGGTGGCAGCACGACCGGGGCATCGAAGGCGGAGACCGCCGGGTCGATCGGCAGGCGGGTGCCGGCGGAATCCACACCGCGGAAGCCGTCCCGGGTCGCGACGAGGGCAACCGGGGTGCGCTCGACGATGGCGACGACGAGCGTGCCGGGGAGGCGCCGCCGGATGTTGGCGCGGGCGACGAGGGGGATACCCTCCACCTTGGCGGCAAACCCCTTCGGGTCGTCGAAGACGCTGGCCGTCGTGTCGGCGCCCAGCGCCGCGACCACCGCGGTGGGTGAGAGGAACCGCGCGCCCTCGAGCTGAACCGTCTGGACGTGGAAGTACTCGAGATTGCTGAGGAGGCGCGGGAGCCCCCAGTAGAGCAGGCCTGCCGTCACCAGCACGGCGCCAGCCACGGCCCCACGACGGCGAAGGTCGGTGTTCGCAGGCTCGGCCGCCGGCGCAGCGGTCACGCGCGCGGCCGCCGTCATGCCGACCTCGCCGAGAGGGCCTCGAGCAGTTCCGGCCCGACCGCCGTCACGTCACCGGCACCCATCGTCAGCACGACATCCCCCGGCCGCACCAGCGCGAGCAATGCCGGCGTGGCGTCGCGGCGCGATCCCAGCCAGTCGGGCGCGTGCCCCGCACGATCCGCCGCATCGGCGATAAGCGTCGAGGTGACACCGGGAATCGGGTGCTCACGCGCCTTGTAGATGTCGGTCAGGGCGAAGCAGTCAGTGCCTGCGGCCAGCGCCTGCCCGAAGTCGTCCGCGAAGTCGCGGGTGCGAGTGTAGAGGTGCGGCTGGAACAGCGCGACGATGCGGCGACCGGGAAAGGCCGCGCGCGCCGCCTCGAGCGTTGCGCGCACCTCGGTGGGATGGTGCGCGTAGTCGTCGATGACGAGGACACCGTGCACCTCACCCTTCCGCTCGAACCGCCGCTCCACGCCCACGAACGCCTCGAGCCCGGGCTTGAGCGCGTCGAACGAGTGGCCGAGCATCAGCCCTGCACCGATGGCCGCCAGCGCGTTGCGGCGATTGTGCTGTCCCGGCACACGGAGCGTGAGCGTGCCGAGCGGGGCGCCGTCGAAGACGATGCGCATCGCGTCACCCTCGACGATGCCCACCAGCCTGGCATCGGGGGTGTCGGTGCCGTAGCGGATCAGCTCCGCCTGTGCCGGCACGGCCAGCGCGTTCGCACCGGGATCGTCGGCACACAACACGACACCATGCGCCTCCGCCAGGTACGCCTCGAACGTGGCGACGATGTCGCGGAGGTCGGTGTAGATGTCGAGGTGGTCGGCCTCGACGTTCGTGACGACGGCGATGGTGGGGTGCAGGGCGAGGAACGAGCGGTCGTACTCGTCTGCTTCGACCACCACCGTGGTGCCGCCGCCCCAGCGCAGGTTGCCACCCCAGCGGTGCACGCGGCCGCCGACGATGCCGGTGGGTGCGGCACTGGTGCCGGCGAGCGCCTCGGTCGTCATGACCGTGGTGGTCGTCTTGCCATGTGTGCCGGCGATGCCGACGATCTGCATGCCGGCGACGGCTGCACCAAGCGCCTCCGCACGCCGGATGACCGGGAGTCGCAGTGCGCCTGCCTCGACCATCTCGACGTGGTCGGCGGGAATCGCGGAGGACACCACCACGGCGCGCGCGCCGCGCACGTACGCGGCGTCGTGCCCGCGGTGCACCGTGACGCCCAGCGCCTCCAGGTCGGCGTTGCCCGCCGGGCTCATGTCGCTGCCCGTGACGGTGACACCGCGGCGCACGAACAACTCGGCCAGCGCACTCATGCCGGCGCCGGCGATGCCGACGAAATGCACCGGCCTCGGGTCCGGTTCGCGGAAGAGGCGCAGCGCGTCATCGCGCATGCGGGCACTGGTCGTGGAATCGACAGCCATGAATGGAGTTGAAGCTACTGCAGGTTCAGTGAGGCCAGGATGCGCGCGGCGATGACGTGCGCGGCGTCGACACGCGCCCGCAGGCGCGCCGCCGTGCCCATCGCCGACAGCGTGTCACCGGAGGAACATACGTCAGCCAACGCCGCGCCGAGTGCACCCTGCCCCAGCTGCGACTGCGGGACCACCTGCGCGGCGTGTGCCGCGGCGAGTGCGCGCGCATTCAGTGACTGATGGTCCGCCGCGGCGGTGGGCAACGGCACGAGCACCATGGGGATGCCCCACGCGCAGAGTTCCGCGGTGGACATGGCGCCGGCGCGGGCCACGGCGAGATCCGCGGTGTCGTACGCCTGCGCCATCGGGTTCTGGTACGCGACGACCCGCACGCGTTCACTGGCGAGGTGCGCCAACCGGGGGTGCTCGGACGGCCCCGTCACCCAGATCGCACCCCATCCGGCCGGCAGTCCGGCGGGTAGCCAGGCGGCGATGGCGTCGTTGATCGCGCGCGAGCCCTGGCTCCCGCCGAAGACCAGCAGCACCCGCGTGACCTGGTCGCCGAATCCCCAGCGGGCGCGTCCAACCGCGCGATCCGGGAGCGGCGAGGGGGGTGGCGCGATGGGGTTCCCGGTGTCGACCGTGCGACTGCGGGCGGCGGGCGGCAGGGTGGCGACGGCCTCGGGAAACCCGACGAAGGTGGCCCGCGCGGCCGGGCTGAACCAGCGGACGGTCAGGCCGGCGACGGCATTCTGCTCCTGCAGGAAGTACGGGATGCCCTTGAGCCGGGCGTAGCCCAGCAGGGCACCCGCGGCGTATCCGCCCGTGCCGAGCACTCCGACCGGGGGGTGCGCGTCGGCGAGCCGGCCGATGGTGCCAAGGGCGCTGGCCAGGCCGCGCAGCGTCTTCCAGTTCTGCCACGGCGCGCTGCGGTAGAGCGGGTGGAGGTCGAGCAGCTCGTGCGGCCAGCGGGTGGTGGGCAGCACGGTCCGCTCGATCCCGCGCTGCGCGCCGATGAAGCGGATGTCGAGGTCGGGGCGCTGGCTGGCGAGGGCGTCGGCGATGGCGAGCCCCGGGTACAGATGACCGCCGGTGCCGCCACCCGCGACATAAAAGCTGCCCACGGCACCCATCAGCGCGCGCCGATCCCGAGAATCGGGTCCGGAAGGGCGTCGCTGTAAACGCGCTCGCGCGAGCTGCCGATGTTCACGAGGATCCCCGTCATCGCCAGCGAGATGAGCAGGTTGCTGCGGCCGTAGGAGATGAACGGCAGGGTGAGGCCGGTGTTCGGGAAGAGCCCGGTGATGACCGCCAGGTGCACGAACGCCGTGATGACGGTGGTGAGTGTCAGGCCGACGGCCGTGAGCTGCAGGAACTGACTTCGGGCGTCGCGAGCGATCCGGAAGCCGAGCCAGGCGTAGCCGCCGAAGAGGGCCACCACGGTGAAGAGGCCGACGAATCCCCACTCCTCGCCGACGTTGGAGCCGATGAAGTCGGTGTACTGGAACGGCAGGAAGCCGCTCTGCTGGCGGCCCTCTCCGAACCCGACGCCGAACATGCGGCCGGCGCCGATGGCGATCATCGACTGGCGGGTCTGCAGGTTGATGTCCTGCGCACAGCCGACGGCACGCGGCTGGTCGCGCCAGTCGGCGATCCGGCACTTCACGTAGCCGTTCATCCGGCCCCACGCGAGCGGGATGACGAGCAGCCCGATGAGCAGGAAGTGGCCCACCCGCGCGCCGGCGATGAAGAGCATCGCGCCCATCAGCGCCATGTAGAACAGCGCCACCGAGACGTCCGGCTCCAGGATCGCGAGCACCGCCAGGGTGCCGTTGACCGCGAAGAACGGCAGCAGGCCCTTGCCGAGCCGCCGCAGCTGCTCCCCCTTCTTGGCCGCGAGCATGGCCGTCCACAGGATCACCGCGACCTTCGCGAACTCCGAGGGCTGCACGGCATGGCTGAACAGGAAACGCTTGGATCCGTTGACGTTGCTCGAGATGAGCAGGACGAGGAGCATCGACACCAGCGACGCGATCATGATGTGCCACGCGTACTCCCGCAGCCGCTCGGCGTCGAACTTGGCGCAGACCGCGAACGCCACGATGCCCAGGCCCGCGCCGACGAGCTGGCGGACGAGGTAGTACGACGGGGTGAGGTTCTTCTGCTGCGCGACGATCACCGTGGCGCTGTAGACCGTCGCGAGGCCGAGCACGAGGAGGATGGCGGTGATCAGCAGCAGCGCGCGTGCCTCGACGCCCATGCGCCACCGTTCCCGGACCACTTCCACCGTCACCGCAGCCGTCATGACCTGCCTCCCCTGGCGAGTTGCCGGAACGCGGCGCCGCGCTCCTCGTAGTTGCGGAACATGTCGTAGCTGGAGCACGCCGGCGACAGCAGCACCGCGTCACCGGGTGCCGTGAGCGCGCGGGCGCGCTCGATCACCTGCGCGAACGTGCCCTCCACCCGCTCGACGGGCACGAGGGCGGCCAGGTCGTGCACGATCTCCGCCGCGGACTCGCCGTAGGCCAGCACGGTGCGGCCGTGTGCGAGGAACGGCGCCGCCAGTGCCGTGTACGGCTCCCCCTTGTGGCGCCCGCCGAGCAGCAGCACGAAGGGCCGCGTCATGCCCTGCACCGCCACCAGCGTCGAGCTCACGTTCGTCGCCTTGGAGTCGTTCAGCCAGAGCCGGCCGTCGTCGGTGGGGACGGGCTCGAGGCGGTGCGGCAGGGCGTGGAAGGTCCGCAGTGCAGCGGCGATCCGCGCGCGCGCCGCGGGTGTCGCATGCGCCGGATCGGCGACGGCGACGGCCAGCGCGGCGGTGAGCGCGTTGGCCACGTTGTGGTCGCCGACGAGCGGGAACTCACTGCGGGCGAGCAGCGGCTCACCGAGCAGGTGGAGGATCCCGGTCGCCGGCTCGTACCAGGCGTCGGCCGGTGTCCCGAGGCGGAAGGTGTGCACGGTGCCCGCCAGCGCGCGGTCCGGTGCCAGGCGGCGGTGCAGCGCCATGACACCCGCGTCATCGCCATTGAGCACCCACACCGACCCGGCAGCGGCGTTGGCGAACAGGAGTGCCTTGTCCGCGTAGTACGCATCGAGCGAGGCATACCGGTCGAGATGGTCCGGGCTCAGGTTCGTGACCACGCCGACGGTGGGCCGGATGCCCGGCGTGTCGTGCAGCTGGAAGCTCGAGCACTCGAGCGCCGCCCAGCCGGGCTGTGGATCGCGCAGGGCCACGTCGGCCAGTGCGGTGCCGATGTTCCCCGCTTCCACGGCATCACGGCCCAGCGCGCGGAGCAGGTGGCCGACGAGCGCGGTGGTGGTCGTCTTGCCGTTGGTGCCGGTGATCGCGACGTAACGCAGCGCCGGCATGGCGCGGAGCGCGACCTCCATCTCTCCCACGACCGGCACCCCGCGGGCACGGGCGGCGGCCAGCGGCGCGGCGCCGGGCGGCACGCCGGGACTGGCGACGACCAGTGCCGCGCGCGCGATGCGATCGAGGTCGTGCACCCCGAGTTCCACCGTCACGCCCGACGCACGCAGCGTGTCTGCGGTGGCGTGCAGCGCGGGTGACGACCCGCCGTCGGAGGCGTAGACCGCGCGCCCGTCGCGGCGGAGCAGCAGTGACACCGCGGCACCCGAGCGACCGAGCCCGATCACGGCCACCTCCCCCCCGGTCGCCGCCATCGTCATCGCAGCTTGAGGGTGCCCAGCGCCAGGAACGCGCAGAGGATGCCGATGATCCAGAAGCGGACCACCACCTGCGTCTCCGGCCATCCCTTCATCTCGAAGTGATGGTGCAGCGGTGCCTTGAGGAAGACGCGGTGTTTCTGCGCGAACTCGAGCCCGTGCTTCTTCCGGCGGTACTTGAACACGGTGCGCTGGATGATGACCGAGAGCATCTCGGCCACGAACACCGCGCCCACGATCGCGAGCAGGAACTCGCTCTTGAGCAGGATGGCGACGGCGCCGATGGCACCGCCCAGCGCGAGCGACCCCGTGTCACCCATGAACACCTGCGCCGGGAAGGCGTTGAACCAGAGGAACCCGATCAGGGCGCCGAACATCGCGGCGCAGAAGATGGTCAGCTCGCCGGCGCCGCGCAGGTAGAAGAGCTGCAGGTAGCTGCTGGTGTCGATGCGTCCCATGGCGTAGGCATAGATCGCGAACGTCACTGCGGCGATGGCGCAGAGGCCGGCCGCCAGGCCATCGAGCCCGTCGGTGAAGTTCACGGCGTTGCTGGTCCCGGTGAGGATGAACGTGACGAACGGCACGTACAGCCAGGCGAAGCCGAGCGACAACGGGACGATGAGCACGTACTTGAAGAACGGCAGCGTGGTGGACGCGCCCGGCAGCGTGCTGATGGGGTCGAGCCAGAGGTAGAGTCCGAGCGCGACGCCGATGACCACCTGGCCGGCGAGCTTGTAGCGCTCCACGAGGCCCTCGTTCTTCACGCCCATGCGCTTCTGGCGGAGCTTGAGGTAGTCGTCGAGGAAGCCGATGGCTCCCATCCACGCCATCACCGCCAGCGCCAGCAGGACGTAGCGGTTGTTCAGCTTCGCCCAGAGCAGCGTGGGCACGATCGTGGCGGCGAGGATGATCAGCCCGCCCATGGTCGGCGTGGTGCCCTTCGCCTTGTGCGAATCCGGCGTGCCCTCGCGCACGATCTGGTGCAGTGCCATCGCCCGGAGCCGGGTGAGGATCAGCGGGCCGACGAGGAACGCCATCAGCAACGCGGTCACCGCGGCGGCGACCGCGCGGAAGCTGATGTAGTAGATCAGCCGGAACGGGTCCCAGTAGGGTTGCAGCGGCGCGAGAAGGTGGAACAGCACGTCGGGGTGGCTGGAGTGGGGTCAGGAGGCCGTGGTGGCCCAGGCGGTGATCGGCGCCACGAGGCGCTCGAGGCGCACGCCGCGTGAGCCCTTGAGCAGGATCGCGGCATCACGCGGCGTGCGACGAAGCAATGCCGACTCGAGGTCCGGCACGTCGGCGGCGGTGAGGACGCGCGGGTCACCGGGCGCGAGGCGCCGCAGCGCATCACCCAGCTCGCCCACGCCCGCGATGAGGGCCAGCGGGCGGCGCAGCGCATCGCGTGCGACGTCGTCGTGCAGCGCGGCGGCCGTTGCCCCGAGTTCGCGCATGGTGCCGAGCACCGCGACCAGCGGCCGGCCCTGTCCCACGGCCTCGAGCAGGTCGAGGGCGGCACGCATGGACGGCGGGTTGGCGTTGTACGCGTCGTTCACGAGCAACACCGACCCGACCGTCCCGACGGCGGCCCGCATCGTGGGCTGCGTCATGCGGGACAGGCCGAACTGCATCTGCTCCAGCGTGACCCCGAAGCCGCGGGCCACCGTCACCGCCAGCATCGCGTTCCGCAGGGTGTGCACGCCGCGCAGCGGGATGTGGAGGTCGCCATCCTCGAAGGTCAGCGTGCCGGTGCCATCCGGTTCGAGGCGCCAGCGCAGCGGGTGCATGTGGCCGTCGTCCAGGCCGGCCACCACCACCTGCTGGCCGGCGCCGGTGACGCCCTCGGCGACCTCGGGGTGCGCCGCGGGTGTCACCACCACCGGCACACCGGTCGTGAGCGCGAGCTCCTCACGCAGCACCCCGGCGACGTCGCCGAACCCCTCGAGATGTTCCTCGCCGATCGAGGTGATGACGGTGACGTCCGGGCTGATGATCGCGCGCAGGCGGGCAATCTCACCGGGGTTGTTGGTGCCGGCCTCGATCACGGCCAGGTCACAGTCGTCCGGGATCGTGAGCAGCGTGAGCGGCACCCCGATCTCGTTGTTCAGGTTGCCGGCGGTGGCGTGCACGTCGTAAGCACCGGCCAGCATCGCGGCCAGCATGGCCTTGGTGCTGGTCTTGCCGTTCGACCCGCCGATCGCGATCACCGGCCTGCCCCACGCATGCCGGCGGAAGGCGGCGAGGGCACCGTATGCCGCACGCGTGTCGTGCACCACGAACACCGGCACGCCAGTGCCGGCGGCACGCGCCGCATCGGAGACGACCAGCGCGCCCGCACCCGCCGCCACGGCCTCGACGAGGAAGTCGTGGGCATCGAAGCGCTCACCCACGAGGGCCACGAACAGCGTGCCGACCGTGATGGTGCGCGTGTCGGTGCTCACCGCCGTGAACTCGCGCGACCCGGCCGGCAGTGGTGCGGCGGCACAGCCGGCGAGTGCCTGTGCCACGCGATCCATGGTCCAGAAGGCGCGACCGGTGGCCGTGTAGGGCACGTCGCTCGCGAGCGACGGACGTGGCGCCGTCATCGGGCCGCCGTGAGTTCTGCCACGATCTCCGCCTCGTCGAACGGGTAGCTGGTGGTGCCGCGGATCTGGTACGTCTCGTGGCCCTTGCCGGCCAGCAGCACGAGGTCGTCCGGGCCGGCCATCGCGATCGCGCGCGCGATCGCGACGCGCCGGTCCTCCTCGCACAGCGCCCGCCCCGGCGGCATGCCGGCGACGATGTCGTCGATGATCGCCGACGGGACCTCGGTGCGCGGGTTGTCGCTGGTGACGATGCAGACATCCGCCAGCGCCGCCGCGACGCGGCCCATCTCGGGACGCTTGCCGCGGTCACGGTCACCGCCGGCCCCGAAGGCAACGATCACGCGCCCGGTGGCGAAGGGCCGCACGGACTGCAGCGCGCGCTCGAGGGCGTCGGGCGTGTGTGCGTAGTCGCGCAGCACCGCAGGGGCGGTACTCAGGCGCTCGAGTCGCCCCGGCACCTGCGGCATCGACGACAGCCGTGCCCCGACCTCCGCCAGCGGAAGTCCGAGCGCCACGGCCACCGCCGCCGCGCCGACCGCGTTCTCAACCTGGAAGTCGCCCAGCAGCGGCAGCACCACCGCCACCGCGTCGCCGGCGTGGGCGTGCAGCGTGAAGCGACTGCCCACGGGGCTGAACACGACCTCGCTGGCCCGCACGTCAGCGGCGTGCGCGCCGGTGGAAAAGGTGAGCCGCCGGTGCGCCGTTGGCGGCAGCGCCGCCCAGGCCGCGTCGTCGGCATTCACGACCAGGCAGCCATCGTCGGCAAGGAGGCCGACCAGCAGTGCCTTGGCGGACAGGTACTCCGCCATCGACCCGTGATAGTCGAGGTGGTCGCGCGTGAGGTTCGTGAAGAGCGCCGCCTGGAACGGCAGCCCCTCCAGCCGGTGCTGGTGGAGCGCGTGCGAGCTGGCTTCCATCGCCACCTGCCGCACGCCGGCGTCGACGAGTTCACGCAGCACACGCTGCAACTCGATCGGGCCGGGCGTGGTGAGTCCGCCACCTCCGGGCAGCACCCGACCCTCGGAGCCGACGAGCACCCCGAGCGTGCCGATGGAGGCGGCGTCGGCCCCCTCGCGCGAGAGCAGGTGGCGGAGCATGCTGGCCGAGGTGGTCTTGCCGTTGGTGCCGGTGACACCGACCAGCGTGAGCGCGTCTGCCGGCGCGCCGAAGTACGCCGCGGCCGCCACCGCCACCGCGCGGCGCGTGTCGGAGACGATGATGGCCGGCAACGTGGTGGCGTCGGCATCGCTGACGAGGGCTGCACTGGCGCCCAGCGCCTCGACCTGCCCGAGATAGGCGTGCCCGTCGCGGGCGTTGCCCTTCACGGCGGCGAACAGGACCCCATCGCGTGCCACGCGGCTGTCGTCGGTGATGCCGGCGAAGGTGGCCGGCAGAGGACCGCGGACGGCGACGAGCAGGCCGTGGCGGGTCAGCGCGTCGAGAATCGCGGCGGATGTTCCATGTGGCATCACGGCGCGCGATGGAGTCGCACGATGCTGCCCGCCGGCGCGCTGCTGCCCGCCGCGGGTGTGGTGCCGGCCGGACCGGCCGAGTCGACGATCACGCGGAAGCCCTTGTCATGCAGCGTGAAGAGCGCCTCGCGCATCGGGAGTTGCGCCACCGAGGGGACCGTCCGGGGCGCGGCGGCCGGGGCAGCCGACGGATTGCGGGCCGGGGCGATCGCCATCAGGAACGGCACGGCGCCCTCCGCCGACTCCGCTCGCACGCGCCGTGCCACGCGGACCGGTGCAGCCGCCGGCAGCGCCATCACACTGTCGTCGGCCAGCGAATCCGGCACCGGCGGCGTGGGAATGACCTGCGTGGCGAGCGCCCGGCGGTCGATGGCCGTGCGGGTGGAGGCGAATGCGCCCTCGATGATCGCCTTCAGGATCGGCGCGGCCACCAGGCCGCCGTAGACCTGCCCGTTCCGCGGCCGGTCGAGCTTGGCCAGGATGACCAGCTGCGGATTGTCGGCCGGAAACAAACCGACGAAGCTCGCGGTGTAGTCGCCGGAGTTGTAGCTCCCGTTGCGCAGCAGCTTGGTGGTGCCCGACTTGCCGGCGAGCGCGAACTTGGTGAGCGAGGCGCTCCGGCCGGTGCCTTCGGTGATCGTGTGCTTGAGCACCTCGCGCATCTGCCGGGCGATGTCGGGGGTGAAGACGCGCCGCACGAGTCGCGGGGTGTGCCGCCAGCGCACGGTCCCGTCGGGGCCGCGGACCTCGCGCACCAGGGTCGGCTCCATCAGCAAGCCATCGGTGGCGAGCGTGCCGTAGGCCACCGCGAGCTGCAGCGGCGTGACGGTGAGCTCGTAGCCCATCGCCAGGGACGACGGGGTGAGCGGATGCCAGCGGCCGAACGCCGGCAGTGAGCCGCGCGATTCACCCGGGTACGACAGCCCGGTCGGCGTGCCGAAGCCGAGGTTGCGGAGCAGCGAGTAGTGGTCGCGGTTCGACATGCGGTCGCGCAGCGTCACGATGCCGATGTTGCTCGATTGGGCCAGCACCTCGGTGACGCTCATGCGCGGGGCGACATGGGCGTCGGTGATGCGGCGGATGCCCTTGTAGTTGAGCGTGCCGTTGAAGGTGTTCACGACCTCGTCGGGCCGGGTGCGGCCATCGGCGATGAGCTGCGCGACCACGAACGGCTTGAGGGTGGAGCCGGGCTCGTACGGGTCCGTGACGGCGGTGAGCTTGGTGGCCACCCCGGATCGCGTGCGGCTGGCCAGCGCCCGGATCTCGCCGGTGCGCGGGTCGAGCACCACGACGTCGCCGCCATCGGCGTTGTTGGCCGCCACGGCGCTCTCGAGGGCGCGTTCGGCGATGTCCTGCAGCGTGTAGTCGATGGTGAGCGTCAGCTCGCTGCCGGCCACCGGCGCGATCATCGGCGCGTCCGGCGACTCGAGCCGGTCGCCGCGCCCGGTCTTGATCAGGTGGCGGGTGCCGGTGGTGCCCTGCAGCAGCGAGTCGAGCGAGAGTTCGAGGCCGCTGATGGCGCTGTCGCCATCCAGGCCGCCGACGACCGCGCGCACGCCGCGCGACTGGATCGCCATCAGGCGGGCCATTTCGTAGGTGGCGTACACGCCGCGCATGCCGATCATCGGGCCGGCATCGGCCACGGCGTAGCGGCCGGGCAGGTTGACCCACTTGCGCGTGGTGTCGAGCGCGCGGCGCTGGTAGGGCTTCGGGGCGTTGAGCTTGCGCAGCGTGCGGGCGAGGAGCTGGCGGTCCTCGCGGCGCACCTCGCGCGGCGCGATGTTGAACGTGACCAGCTCGCGACTCTCGACCAGCGGCATGCCGCTGGCGTCGATCATGCGGCCGCGCGGCGCCGGGAGTCGCTCGAGGCGCGTCTGCTGGCGCGTGGCCAGCGCGGCCCACTTGCCACCGTCGAGCAGCTGCACCTGTGCCGCCTTGACGACGATCGCGAGCGCGAAGAGCCCCACGCCCCACTCGACGAGGGTGAAGCGGTCGCGCAGCCCGCCCAGGCGTTCACGGAGTGACACGTGGCGCCTCGGTGAGCTGGAGGTCGATGACCTGCGTGTCGGAGGGCACGCGCATGCCGAGCGTGGACTCGACCAGCGGTGCGAGGCGGTTGCGGCTGGAGGCGGAGCGGATGTCGGCCTCCAGCTTGATGACCTCGCCGCTGAGCTGCGTGCGGGTGCGCTCGATGCCGCTCAGGTCACGCTGGAGGGTGCGGCCGTAGGACCGGCGGGCGATGACCGCCACGGTGACGACGAGGAACCCGGCCAGCGCCAGGAAGACGGTGGTGCGCCCGCGGCGGCGCGGCGGCGTTACTCGGCGCGCTGCCATATGCGGAGATGCGCGCTGCGGGCGCGGGGGTTGCGGGCAACCTCGCCGGCGTCGGCGAGGATGGCCTTGCGGGTGCGCAGCGTCCCGGCGGCGACGCCGCTGCACTGGCAGAATGGCGCGCGGGGCGGGCAGGTGCAGGCCGCACTCCAGTCACGGAATGCGTGCTTCACGAGCCGGTCCTCACCGGAGTGATAGGCCATCACCAGGAACAGTCCACCAGGAGAGAGGCGATCGCGCAGCACGGGGAGTGCGCGGGCGAGACCGGCCAGTTCGTCGTTGACCGCGATCCGGAGTGCCTGGAAGAGGCGCGCGAAATCGGAGGGTCCGGAGCGCGCGCCGAGGGTGGCGCGGATCGCGTTGACAAAATCGTCACTGAGCACGAAAGGGCGCAACATGCGACGCTCGACGACGACCCGCGCGAGGCGGTGCGCACGCGGTTCGTCGCCGTACTCGCGGAAGGCGCGCACGAGCGTCGCATCGTCGGCGGTGTTGAGCCAGTCGGCCGCCGAGGCGCCGGCGGCCTCCATGCGCATGTCGAGCGGTGCCCCCATGCGGAACGAGAATCCGCGCGCGTCATCGTCGAGCTGGCGCGACGAGACGCCGAGGTCGAGCAGGATGGCGTCGAAGGTCCGGCCGTCGAGCGCGGCGACGCTGTCCACGTCGGCGTAGTTGCAGCGGACGATCTCGAGGGTACCCGCGGCGCAGGCGTCCGCGAGGCGCGCACCGGCCACGGCGATGGCCGCGGGATCGCGGTCCAGGGCGGTGACGCGCTTCCCCGCCGCGAGCAGGGCGGCCGTGTGGCCTCCGCCGCCAAGGGTCCCGTCCAGAACCCTGACCGCCGGCGCACAGGCCTGCAGCACGGCGTCCACCAGCACCGGGGCGTGGTAGGGCGATGCGTACGTCACGGCGGTGGGTGTCTCTGGCGAGGCGATCATGCGGGCGGGCTGGGTGGGCAGCGAGCCGCAATATAGTCGCGCCGGGTGCGCCGGACGCGCCGGAAAAGCAGAGCGCCCGCCGTCGGTGAGGACGGCGGGCGCTGCACCCGGCTCAGGGCCGATCGTGCCTTACTTGCAGACCGCCTTCGCCGTCTGCTCGCCGGCCGGGATGAGCTGGCCGAGCGCCTGCATGAGCTGACCGGCGGCCTGTGGCGCGAAGCGGCCACCCGCCGGCACGTTCACCTGTGCCACCGCGAACTCGGCCTGCGCCTTCTTCACGAGGTCGCAGTTCCGCCCTTCCGCACCCGCCTTCAGCAACGCCTGGCCGTGCCGCAGCGAGACGGCACCGATCAGGAACTTCGCCTGCTGGCGGCGCTCCGGGCTGGTGGCATTCGCATCGGCGAGCGTGAGGTAGTTCACGACGGCGGCGTAGTCCGCGTCGGTGGCATCCGGCCTGGCCGCGACTTCACGCTGCGCCTTGTTGCCGAGGTCGAGCGCCACGTCACCCACCAGCACGCTGTCGGCACCCTTGTCGGCGAGCACCAGCGCCGCGTACGCGCTGTCGGCCTGCTTCAGTTCACCATAGAGCTGCGCGAGCTGCAGCTGGCCCTTCTCGACGTTGGCATCGAGGGTCAGCGCCTTCTTCAGCGTCTCGACCGCCTGCTGCGTCTGGCCGGCGGCGCGCTGCGCCTGGGCGGAGACGACGAGGAGGCTGGCGTTCTCGGGGAACTTCGTCACGCCCTGCGCGATGACTTCGGCGGCCTTCGCCGGCTGGCTGTCGGCCTGGTAGGCGGCGGCCATGCGGAAGAAGTAGCTGGTATCGGTCATGGCCGTATCCAGCGCGGCGAGGTCGGTGCCCGTGCGGATCGCGGCCTTCGTCTCACGCGCCGCGAGCTCGACGAGGAACTGGGTGCGCATCAGGGCGGCATCACCCGGGTTGTCCTCGACGGCCTTGCGGATGATCGGGAGCGCAACGCCCGGGTTGCCGGCGCCGGCAATCGCCTTCGTCACGTCTTCGACCAGGCGCGTGTTCGTCGGATCGGCTGCGATCAGGCCCGTGTAGGCCTGGATCATCTTGTTGGCGTTCGCCGTGTCACGCGGATTGGCGAGGTTGCGGCGGCGGTAGATGTCGCCGGCGATGGACAGCGCGCGACGGCTGCGCGAGTCGATCGCGAGGATCTCCTCGGCCATGGCGAGCTGCGCCTCGTCGGAGGCCTTCGTCTCGAACATCGCATTGAGCAGGCAGGTGCGCGCGATCACGGCCTTCGGGAAGAGGGCGATGCCCTCCCGGGCGGCGGCCATGGCGCGGTCCCAGTTCTTCTCCCGTGCGGCGTTCACGCAGTTCCGCTCCGGCACGAGCTGCTTGCGGGCCTCGACCAGCTCGGCCGAGAGCAGCTTGGCGGCGTCGCCGGCCTTGGGCGCCGTGGCGAGCGTGAGCGGCTGGGCGAGCGACGGGTCACGAACGAGGTGCAGCGTCGCTTCCATGCGCCAGGACTCACCCTCGCGGCGGACGGTGCCCTGCACGAACTCGTCGGCGCGCAGCTGCCGGCCGAGCTCGCGGGCGTCGTTCGACGACAGCGGCTCGTCCTTGCGATAGCCCGAGGCCTCGAGCACCGCATTGATCTCGGTGTTCGGGATCTGCCAGAGCTGCTTGTACGGCACCTCGGAACTCATGCGGCTCCGCAGCGCGTCGGCGGCCTGCACGCCAGAATTGCCAGGGGTGGCACTCCGGAACGTCAGCACCATCATCCGCGGGGTGTTGGGATCCGGAGCACGGGCCACCTGCGCTTCCAGCGCGGTGGTCAGGGTGCCGGCAACAAGCCCGAGCCAGGCGATTTGAGGAATCCGGACGCTCACTTACGACCTCCACGATGGTGATGCCAAATGAGCTGCCGCGTCGTGCCGCAGCCCCGAGATCTGCAGGTGGGCGAAGAGGGGTTCGAACCCCCGACCCCCTGTGTGTAAGACAGGTGCTCTAACCAGCTGAGCTATTCGCCCGACGGACTCTCCACCCCTGCAGACGACCACATCAGGCCTTCACGCAGTTGTAGTGCCCCCCGGGCGGAAAAGTGCCCGCCGCCCGTAACAGTGGCAAGCGCCGCATGGCAACGAAGTGCGCCCGGCGCATGCACTTAACCGGATCGTAACGTTCGCACGCCGGCGTCGGCGAGCGCGGGTGTTCGGCCTACTTCAGGATCGCGACCGGGACCAGCACGCAGTACCCCAATACGAGGAGCACGGGGGCAAACGTTGTACCGCCGCGGGCCAGGTCCGCATAGCCCAGCAGCAGCGCAGCAGCAGCGAGCCCCCACCACAGCAGGGGACGGCGCGGAGATTCCGACTCGGAGGTAGCCATAGGACGTGAGGCTACGCGTTCCGCGCGGGTGGGTCAAGCATCGGGGGGCAGCCGGGGCGGCACGGGGGGCAGGCTGCCCAGCAGCGCGTCGAGCGCCGAGCTCTGGGCGGCCCGCTCGAGCAGTGCCTCCCGGGCGCGCATCGCGTCGAGGCGCGCGCGCTGCGCGTTGCGCCGGCGGCGGTGGAGGGGTACCAGCAGCGCCAGCAGGAGGAGGGTGCCGATCGCCCCGTCCGCCACGAGGGCCAGGAAGCCGAAGCTCCAGCGGGTGCGCTGCTGCCAGTCACGCTCGAAATCCCCCGCGGTGACGGCGGCAGCGCGCCGGAGCGCGAGATCGAAGCTCCCGCGCTCCTTCCAGGCCGCGAGCAGCGGGCCGAGCCCGCGCTCCCGGTCGATGGCCGCCAGGTCGGAGACCGCGCGGAGCGCGAGCGCGTACCCCGCCCTCGCCTCGCCGCTGCGCGGATTCGAGAGCAGCGAATCGAGGCCGGCAAGGGTGGGCACGCCGCGGAACACCAGCGCGGCGTTGGTGGCGAGGAAGCCCGTGGTCCGCTCCTCACCGGCGGCGTAGCTGGCGTAGCCTTCGTCGAACCAGCGGGTCGACGCGCCGCCGAGATGGTCGTACAGGGCGAGGTGCGCGAGTTCATGCCGGAGCACCACCAGCGGATCACCGGCGGACGACGGCGCTCCCCGCCCCTGCATCACGATGCGCTGCTGGCCGACGAAGGCGAGGGCCGCGGTCCAGGGAAAGGCGGACCGACCGGCCCACTCGGTGAACGTGGCGGCGTCGGGGGCGAGCATCACCAGCACGCGTGCGCCGCTGCGCGGCAACCCCGGGAAGGTGTCCCGCGCCATGGCGGAGCGCAGCAACGCGTCGGCCAGCGCCGCGTCGGGCGCATAGTGCAGGATGGTGAAGCGGCCGGCATCCCGCCGCAGCGCCCCGGGTGGTGCCGCCGGCAGCGGCCCGGCGGCCAGCAGCGCACACGCGCCCAGCGCGAGCGCGCCGCACCAGCGCCTCAGGCCACGCGCGAGGGAGCGCCTCCGTCCGCGATCGTCACCAGCATCTCCCGGCAGCGGGCACTCCATGGATTGAACTTGTTGACGTCGGCTGCCTTGCGCCACGTGGCGATCGCATCGTCGGTGCGCTCCGCGAACCAGTACACGCGACCCAGCTCGAAGCGGGCCTCGATGAGGTTCGGCCCGAGCTCGATGGCCCGCAGCAGCGCGCCGATCGCCTCGGCGTACTGCTGCTGCTCGAAGTACACGAGACCGAGGTAGAAGTGCGCGTACAGGGTGGCCTTGCGATCGGTGTCGAGCGCGATCGCACGCGTCAGCAGGGCGATGGCCTGGTCGAACTGGCGGCGCCGCAGGTGCACGAAAGCGACGTTGATGGTCGCGAGCGCGTGGTCGGGAATGCGATCCAGCACGTGGTCGAACAGGGCCAGCGCCGCGTCGAACCGCCCCTGCGACATCTGCGCCCAGCCCAGCAGCGTCTCCGCCTGCGCATCGCCGGGGTTGAGCGCGAGCGCCTTCTCCAGCGACTCCTCGGCGGCGGGATAGTCGCCGGTGGCGATGCGGCTCCAGCCCCGCTCGACGAAGGTGGAGGCATTCAGCTCGTCGATGACGCGCGGCTGCCCCTGCACCGGCGTCCCGAACGCCGAGCGGACTTGCGGGGCGCTGCGCGGGGTGGGCGTCACCATCGCCGGCGTCGAGACCACGGCCGCGGTGCTGACCGCCGCCTCGTCCTCCAGCAGCGGGTCAGCCGACGGGAACGAGACCTCGAGTGCGGTCACGGCGCCAGGGGTCTCGACGGGCGACACCGGCGCACCCACGGCCGGCGGCGCGACAACGGCCGGCGTGGCCGGCGCGGCGGGCACGAACTTCACCTTCCACCCGTCCACCAGCGCCTTCACGTCGTGCTGCAGCGCGTCGATGACCTGCGCGTGCAGCGCGACGGACCGGTGCAGGAGGAAGATCCGCTGCTTCAGCGCAAGCGCGTCGCTCGAGTCGACGCCTGCCACCGCCAGCTGGCGGGTGAGTTCGTCGACCTGCGCACGAAGGTGGCTCAGCAGGTCTTCGGCTGAGGGGGGGATGATCGTCACGTACTCTCCGAAATGCGACACTGCGGCTGCCCGGCCGCGAACCCTCTGGACGCGGCTGCTGGAAACAAGAGTATCGGCTGCAGCGATCCGATCACAGACACCGTGCGCGTGCTCCGGGAAGGGTCAGGCCGGGTCGAACGTCGGCGACGGCACGCGCCGCCACCCCCGTACAGTCGCGCCTGCCAGAATCGTGCGCGCGCATCCGGCGACGGGTCAGGAGGCGCGGCGGATGGCCTCGAGGCTGACCTGCGCCTGCCGGTTCCCCGGATCGAGTTCGAGGACGCGCTGCCAGCACCGCTGGGACTCCACCACCTCACCGCGCTGGTATCGCAATTCACCCAGCTTGAGGTAGATGTCCGGCCCCAGGGCCGGCTCCAGCCGCACGGCACGCTGGTACGACTCGATCGCGTCGTCGTAGCGCGCGACGCGGTGCGCGAGATCCCCGACCGTCTTCTGGAACGGCGCGAGGTTCGCCGCGTGGAGCATGCCCCGCTCGACGGCGGCCGCGGCGGCGGTGAGTGCGCCGCGCGTCAGCATCAGTGCCGCGTAGTTGGCGTGCAGGACGCCGACGGAGGGGTGCGTGCGGATGCCCTCCTCCAGCAGCGCCTGCGCCTGGTCCGCATCGTCCCGCGCCGCCGCCACCAGCGAGGCGTAGTGGAACCAGATCGCCGGTGGTGCATCGCCGTCGAAGCGCGTGCGCGCCGACGCCAGCAGCTGCTCGGCACGGGCGTAGTCACCGAGGCGGAACGCGTGCAGTGCGCGGGACAACTCCACCTGCGGCAGCGACGCGCCGCCGATCTGCACCGCGCGCTCGATCATGCGCGCCGCGTCGAGCTCACGACCCAGCCCCTCGTACGCCAGGGCGA
The DNA here is from genome assembly GCA_020851035.1 of Gemmatimonadaceae bacterium. Lineage (NCBI taxonomy): Bacteria > Pseudomonadati > Gemmatimonadota > Gemmatimonadia > Gemmatimonadales > Gemmatimonadaceae > Gemmatimonadaceae bacterium. The sequence goes on from JADZDM010000007.1 coordinate 119,817, forward strand.
GGTGGTGCAGCATGACCGCACCCGTGTCATCGAGCTGGGCGAGCGGCTCCAGCCAGCCCACCGCGTCGTCCCACGCGCCGCGCCGCAGTGCGAGCAGTCCGAGCTGATGGCGGGCCGTCGGCTCGTTCGGTGCCGACTCGACCACCTTCCGGAACTCGCGGGAGGCATCCTCGATCATCCCCGCCTTCGACAGCGCGAGGCCCATCTTCAGTGCCTTCTCGGTGGCGCTGATGCCGGCATCGTGCTCATCGGCCGGCGCCTCGGGCTGCGTGACGGCGATGAGCAGGCCCTGCGAGTGCAGTTCGTACATCGCCTTGCCGACCGCGAACTCGCCCAGCCCGGAGCGCTCGATCACGGCGCGGATCGAGCGGCGGCCGTCGAGGAGGTGCGAGACCTCGGCGAGCTCACCGGAGAGCGGATCGGAGAGGCCGGCGCGGGCCGCGTCCATCTCGAAGACCATGTCGAAGCTCGGGAACCGGCGCTCGACCAGCGACCACTCGTCGGTGCGGCGCGCCCCTTCCATCAGCAGCGACTCGGGGTTGATCGAGACCGTGAGCTGGCGGCCGTCGGGATGCACGTCGGGCTCGAAGGTCCAGATGCCCTGCGTCCAGGTGAAGAGCGAGAAGACCGCCTCCTCGACCAGCGCCCGCAGCTCCCGGTCCACCACGTCGCGTGAGACGAATCCCGCCTCGACGAGCAGCTCGCCGAGCCGACGGCCGGGGTGCTGGAGCTGCAGGCGGAGCGCCTCGTCGAGCTGGTCGCGATTGATGTGTCCGCGCTTGACAAGCGAGTCACCGAGGCGGTCGCGCCGGTTGACGATCGCCCCGAACGAGATCTTGCCCTGCTGGAAGAACACCGACCCGAACTTGGTGCCGTCGACGATGCTGAGACAGCCGGTCTTCTGGCCGAGCGCCAGGAGCTGCAGGACGTCGGGGAAGCTCGCTTCCTTGAGACTGCCGCGAATGGCCATCAGTCGGCGTCCTCGATCAGGCGGGCGGTGAGGTCGGGCCAGCGGTGCACGAAGTTCTCGGTGTCGCCCATGAGGTGTCGCGTGCCGCGCCGCGGCGCCGCGGCGCCATCCAGCTCCGCCGCCACGAAGGCCGGGGTGATCGGTGCACCGGCCAGTGCCGCCGCCGCGTGCAGGCGCCGCACCACGTTCAGGACATCACCCACGGATCGCGCCGGCCGGTCGGCGAGGTGCGAGACGACCTGGTCGCTGACGATGGTGTGGTGCGTGTCGAAGTACTGGTGGATGAGCGCCGCGCGTTGTGCGATGTCGGGGCTGCCCAGCTCGACGACGAGGCCCTGCGCGAAGCGCGTGCGCAGGCGGTCCTCGAGCGTCGCGAGCTGGTTCGGCGGCACACTCGAGGTGAGCACCACCTGCCGGCCGGCACTCTGCAGCGCGTTGAACAGGTGGAAGAGCTCATCCTGCGTGCGCTCCTTCCCGGCGACGGCCTCGATGTCGTCGAGCAGCAGCGCGCCGGCGTTGCGATAGCGCGCGCGCCACTTCTCCACCGCCCCCTCGCGCAGCGCGGTGATGAGCTGCTCCGCGAAGACCGAGGCGCCGACGCAGGCCACCGTCTGCACGCCGGCGTCGATGAGCGCGTTGCCGATGGCATGGAGCAGGTGCGTGCGACCGCTGCCCGAGGGGCCGGTGATCACCAGCGGCACGTACTGCGTGCCCGGCGCGCCGACCACCGCACGGGCCGCGCGGAGCGCGAGCTGGTTGGCGCGACCCTCGTGCAGGCCGGCGAAGGTCCACGCCGGCTCCGGGCGCGGCGGCGGCTCGATCGCGCTCACGGCCTGCTGCACCAGCGCGTGCGCCTCCTTCACCCGCTCCGGATCGCGGAAGATGGCCTGGCCGCTGAGCGAGGCATCGGCCGCCGACCCTTGCCGCTCGAGGTCGCGCAGGTACTCGACGGCGGCGCCGAAGGTGGCGAGCAGGCCGTCGACGTCGGGCGCCTCGCGCAACTGGAGCGCACGATCGAGCACCGCCACGCTGATGCCCTCGGCCCGCCAGCGCGAGGCGGCATCGGCCAGGCGCACGCGCCACTCCTCGACCTGCTCGACCACGGCCGTCGCGACTTCCTGCACGAAGGTGTCGTAGTCCCCCGGACGCGGGGCCGGCTCGACCTCGGCCTCGGCGTGGATGATGACGTTCGCGAGCGGCGTGTGTCCGCGCAGCCCGACCAGCCGGCGCACGTCGGAGACGCCGATGGCGGCGTCACTCATGCCCTGCAGCGCGAGCAGCCGGTTCAAGCCGCCCTGCAGCTCGCGGATGTTCGAGAAGTCCACCCGCGCCAGCTCCTCGAGCACGCCGTCACGGAACCGCGCCGCACGCTCGGCCTGGAGCTTCTGCAGGATCGCGACCCGCGTCTCGTAATCGGGGATGCCGACGTCGACGATCAGGCCGCCGGTGAGCCGTGTGAGCAGGCGGTCGGTGACGTCGGTGATCTCGTCGGGCGGCCGGTCGCTGGACATGACGATCTGCGTGCCGCGCCCCTGGAGCACGTTGAAGAGGCGCAGCAGCTCACCCTGCACCTCGGCGCGGCCGGTGAGGAACTGCACGTCATCCAGCAGCAGGATGCCGGCCGATTCGTAGCGTCGCTTGAACGTGTCGAGCCGTCCGCCTTCGGTGGCCTGGTGGAACTCCTCCATGTAGTCATCGAGCGCCACGTACTCGACGCCGAGGGAGGGCTGCTTGTCGCGCGCAGCATGGCCCACCGCGTGCATCAGGTGCGTCTTGCCGAGGCCGGACGCGCCGTACACGAAGAGCGGGTTGTACAACACACCGGGTGCGTCAGCGACCGCCTTCGCGGCTGCGACGGCGAGGCGATTGGACGAGCCGGTGACGAACGAATCGAAGCGGAGGCGTTGATCGAGTTTCATGGGGTCTGCGGTGTCCAGCCAACGACGACTGGCCTACCGGATTGGGCACTTGAGTCCGCTTGCCCAACAACCGTACAGCTCACCTGCCTGGCACCTGCTCACCCAGGCAACATGGCTACCCCGTCAATCTACCGCCACGTCCCCGACTCCAGCCGTCAGCCGAGGCCCTGGGCCAGCCGGCGCATGGTGAGCCGGAGCAGGCCGAGGTTGGTCCACGGCTCGGCGACGGTCACGAGGAGGAGATCGCCCTGCGGGACGGCGCACACGCGGCCGCGCTCGCCTTCGAGGTGGAGGAAGCCCGGCTCGGTGCCGTCGGCGGCGGTGGCGGCGAGGGCGGCCCGCGCGTAGAGGCGCGCCGCGAGGGCGGCGATGGCATCGGCATCGGTGCCGATGTGGACGTTGCCATCGACGACGATCCCGTCCGTCCGGGAGACCACCAGTGCCGCATGGACGCCGGCGGTATGCATGAGCTCCTCGACCACGCGGTCGTAATTCGCCATGACGGACTCCATCAGAAGCCGTCCGCGGCGGCCCGCGCCGTCGCGACCCGGAGGAGGGCCCGCACGCGGCCGATCGGGACCTGCCGGCCGACGCTCAGCACCGTCAGCGACCCGGCAGGTGCCGGTGCCAGGGCGAGCGTGTCGCCGGCCGTCTCGAGCACCAGCGCGTGCCAGGCCCCGAGGTTCAGGTGCTTCATCGCACGCGCGGCGTCATCGCCGACACCGGCGACGGCGGCGGCCATCGCCTCGAGCACCGCCATGTCGTCGGACGGCTGCGGACTCGCGAGCAGCAGGCCGTCGGCATCCGCCACCAGCGACCGCACGACCTCCGGCCGTGCCGGCGCCGAGGCAATGGTCGCAGAGAAGCCCGAAATGGCAGGATACGAGGCGGTGGGATACGCCGCGCCGGTGGTGCGACCGTTCGGGATCCGTCCCGGCTCCACGCGCGTGTTCACCCTGGGCGTGAAGCGGTGCCCGTTCGGCATGCCGCCGTTCGGCCCATTGGATGCGGCCGCGCCGTTGCCGTCGGCGCCCGAATAGCGGTCGGGCGTGGGCGGTGCGCCGCCGTTGCCGTGGCCATGCGCCGGCGCCGGTTCGTGCTGCCGCGCGCGGTCCCAGTGTGCCGATGCGGCGGACAGGTCGCCGCGTGCTTCAGCGATGCGCGCGAGCACCATCAGTGCGGGCGCGTGCGAGGGGTGACGTTCGAGGCCGCGCGTCGCGAGGCGCTCGGCGGTCTCGAGGTCGCCCTGTTGCCGCAGTGCCTCGGCCAGGTCCGCGAAGACGAGACTCTGCGGATCGGTCGCAAGCACACTGCTCCAACGGCGGATGTCGTCAGCTGCCGGCATGGGCGGAGATCAGTTCCTGTAATTGCGCCGCAGCGTCGCGTGCGATCCGCACCCGCGCCGCATCGGGCGCCGTTGGTGCTGCTGCAAGATAGTGCTCCCACGCGCTCAGCGCCGCACGGTACTCCCCGCGGCGGGCTGCCACGTAACCGAACTGTTCCTGCGCCTCGGGCAGGAGCGGATCGAGCTGTACCGCAGTCCGCACCTCCTCCGCCCAGTCGTCGGGGCGGCCGAGGCCCAGCAGCGCGCGTCCGGCGAGGACGTGCGCGGCGGCATTCCGCGGCGCATGCCCGATGGCGGTGCGGGCGGCGGCGAGCGCGGCCTCGAAGCGGGACTCGGCCAGCGCCCGGCGCGCCTGCGCGGTGAGCATCGCGACGCCGGCCGTGGCCTCCCCGTCGTCCCGGGTGGCCCCCTGCGCATCGGTGGTGAGCGCGCCCAGCGCCGACCACCGCGAGATCCAGCGCGCGGTCTCGAACACGCGCATCCCTGCCGCGGAGGCGATCTGGCGGATGGTCCGGCATCCGTCCACACAGGAGAGCACCCGCCAGCCGTCGGCGGGCACGGCGAGCTCCCCGTCCCCGTCACAGTCGCAGACCAGCGGCACCGCGCCCAGCGACCCGATGCGGGCCTCGATCGCCGGCCACTCGTCGCGGCGACGTGCCGCATCGAGGAAGAGCTCCTCCCCGGACAACGTGAGGCTGGTGGTGGGCTCGAGGGCGCTGGCGGACTCGCCGTCGGTGAAGGAGAACGAGCCCTCGTCGAAGGTGGTGAGCTCGAAGCAGAGGTCGTCGATCAGCCGCCGCGCGACCGTATCACGCATCCGGGCACTGATGACCCCGGTCTCGACGAGGCCATCGACGAGCGAGCGTGGTGGAGTCTGGCGGCTGGCCCAGGTAGCCGCCGCGCCGCGATCGTCGGCATCCACGAGTCCGGCGTGCGTGAGCGCCCCGAGCAGCGGTTCGGGCTCGTCGTCCCAGCGCGCCGCCGTGATGGACCCGTCGAGGAATCGCAGGATCGCCCCGCGCGCGCCGGCCCCGCCGGTCACGCGGAGCGTGCCGGAGCGACGGCCACCGGTCAGCAGCTGGAAGACCTCGGCCAGCCCGAGGTCGCGAAGTGCCCCCTCGAGTGCCATCAGCCCGTTCCCCGCCGCACGGAATCGATGATCACGGGGGTCTGCGGCACCGCAGCATCGTCGTACTCGGCGAGCGCGAGCCGCGCCCGTGTCGCCCATCGGTTCTCGCCGTTCGCGCCGCCGCTCCGGGTGGCGACGCGCCAGTGCGCCAGCGCCTCGGACTCGCGGCCGGCGCGCTGCGCCATGTACCCCTGCAGCGTGCGCACCCCCGCATGGTCCGGTGCAACGGCGGCGGCCCGGGCGATCGCATGCAGCGCCTGCTCCTCACGATTCAGCGCGAGCAGCGCCTCCGCGAGCGCCACCAGCAGGTCCGGATCACGGGGATTGGCGCGCAGCGGGCGCACCAGCGCCTGCATGCCGTCGCTGGGCCGGCCCACATCCACGCGCAGCTCGGCCAGCGCCCGCGCGGCATCGTGGAACGTCGGCACGCTCTCGAGGGCGTGCATCAGCTCCTTCTCCGCCTCGCGGACGCGGCCATCCTCGCGCAGCATCGCGGCGAGCGCCACGCGCACCTGCGCCAGGTCCGGGTCGCCGGCCAGGGCCGTGCGCAGCGCGCTCTCGGCATGCCGCATGACGACGGACGCCGGCGGCATCGGCGCCACCGCCTGCGCGCTGTGCGCCGTGCGCGGCGCCGGCTCCATGATCGCGAGCTGCGGCCCCGTGACACGGCGCAGCGGGATCACCGGCGTGCCGTGCGTGACACGCATCGAGACAGGGGTGCCGCCGCGGCGCAGGGCCACCCAGGCCCCGAGTGGCGTGCGGGAGCGAGTGGTATGTGGTGCCTGGCGGGCCTCGGCGGACTCGCGGATGGCGGCCCGCATCGGCGTGACCGGGGTCTGCGAGTGCAGGATCACGCTGTGCTCGGCGGTGTTCGCGGCCTTCCGCCCACCGCTGAGGAGCATCAGCGCCATCGCGTCGCCATTCATCGCATCATTGACGACGACTTCCAGCGCCGCCTCGGGCAGCTCCGGGTCGAGCGCCATCACGAACCGGAACGGCGCGAACTCCCCCTCGAACGCCATCGCACGCTTCATGGCGCGCACGCCGTCCTGGTAACGCCCGAGTTGCGACAGCGTGAAGGCCAGGTGGTAGGCGGCGTCGATCAGCTCGGGGGCGAGCGCCACCGCACGCTCGAAGGCGCTGCATGCCTCGTTCAGGCGCCGCAACTCGTTGAAGGCGACGCCGACGCCGATCCAGGCGCGCGCGTTCTGGGGATCGGCCTCGGTGACACGCCGGAAGCCCTCCAGGCACTCGGCGTGGCGGCCGAGCTGGCGCATCACCCAGGCGGCGTTGAGGCGGGCGGCGAGTTCCACGCGCGCCGAGCCTCGCACGCGCTGCAGCGCGGCGAGTGCCTCCACCGGGTGCTGCTCCAGCGCCTCGATGATGCCGAGGATGAGATGCGCGCTGCCGCTGAAGACATCGCAGAGCAGCGCCTCGCCGACGGTCGCCCGTGCGGTGACGAGATCGTCGGCGAGGACCAGCATCGCGGCGCGCATCACGCGCGGCGCGCAGGCGCCAGGCATCGCCTCGGCGGCCCGCTCCCAGGCGGCGGCGGCGAGCGCCCACTCGCGGCGCAGGAGGCGTGTCTCGCCGACGGCGGCGTGCACCTGCGCGGCCGGCTCGCCGCGCGCGAGTGCCGTCTCGAACTCGGCCAGCGCCTGGTCGTGGTACCCCGTGTTGCGATAGGCGATGCCGAGGGTGAGGTGCGCGCGACCGTCGGACGAACCCACCACGCGCGCGGCGGGCTTGGGCGGCCGCGCATCGAGCGTGAGGTGCATGTCCACGCGCGCCAGGTTCGGGTCGAGCTGCAGCGCGCGCTGCGCCGCCGCCTGTGCGGCATCCAGCTGGCCGAGGTCCCCGAGCACGAACGCGAGCAGGTGCTGCGGCCAGGCCGCCGACTCGTCGATCGCGAGGGCGCGCTCGAGCGCGGCGCGCGCCGCCTCGGTGCGCCCGCGACGGTAGAGGATCTCGCCGGCCAGGGCGTGCAGCGACACGTCGAGCGGCTCGAGGCCCAGGGCCCGCTCGAGCCAGGCGGACGCGCGATCCGGGTAGCCCAGCGCCTGCTCGACGAGGGCCATCTCGCGCAGCGCGGCGAGGTCGTCGGGGGCACGGTCGAGCAGGTCGCCGAGCACCCTCGCGGCGTCGGCGGGGCGCCCGATGCGGGCGTGCCACTTGCCCAGGGCGAGGGCGGTGGCGGCGTCGTCTGGCGCCACACGCAGCCGGTCGGTGAGCTGCTGCACGCGCTCGGCATCCACCGGCGTGCGCTGCGCGAGCTGCTGCAGGTTCTGCTGCGCCAGCGACATGCGGGCATCGACGTCGAGCGCGCGCTCGAAGCAGGCGGCGGCGTCCAGCGCCAGGCCGCGCCGGGCCAGCATGACGCCGCAGTTGTTCTGCGCACCCGCGTTCGCCACCGGCACGCGGCGCGCGATCGCACGGAGGCGATCCGCCTCGCGGATCGAGACCGTCGGCTGGGACAGGGGCGTCATCGACATGGTGGCGGGGCGGCTGGCGCGCTCAGGCGAGGTGCACGGCGTGCAGGATCCGCTGCAGCGACCCGTCATCGGGCAGGAGCAGGAAGAACCCGCGGAGTGCCTGGCCATCGTCCCGCATCTGGAACTCGCTCTCGACGCAGAAGACGAAGTCGCTTCCGTCGCCGCACTGGAGGAAGGCGGCGCTGAGCACCGCGCGCGCCGCCGCCACCGAGAGTGTCGGCGGCGAGGGCAGCAGCATGAGGTGCATGAACTCGGCGAGCGCGTTGAGGTAGGCGCCACTGAGGATGTTGCCGCACTCGGCGAGCGCGCTCTGCTCGAGGGCGTCAATCCGCGACGACGAACCGCGCGGCCGGTGCAGCATCAGCTCGGCCAGCCGGCAGGCGACCGGCTCGGCGAAGACCAGCAGCGAGCGGCCGGTGAGGTCGCCCAGCATGCGGAGCTGCACCACCGCCACCGCGGCGGCGGGATCCGACACCACGTGGCCCGGCACCTCGTCCAGCCGCGCCAGCGCGATGGTCGGCACGTTGATCATGATCGGCTGCCCGATGAGCGTGGACAGCGCCGTGGCCGCGTGTCCGGCCCCGATGTTCGCCACCTCGCGCAACGCGTCGAGTTGCTCGGGCTTCAGGCTGCGCACGTCTCGGAGAGCCAGCATCAGGGCAGCGAGTTGATGTCGAGGATGAGCGACGGCGTGCCGTCGGGGAGGATCGTGCCGCCGCTGAACAGCGTGGCCGCACCGCGCACGCGCTGCAGCGGCTTGACGACGATCTCCTGCTGGGCGAGGCAGGCATCCACCCGCAACGCAACGCGCCCGGTGGCTCCCTCGAGGACGACCAGATGGCCGGAAACGTCAACTGCCGGCGGGAGGCCGAGATGTGAGCGCAGGCTCACGGTGCGGGCGCGGTCTCCACCGCCGGCCGTGGCGTCCGCCCCGCCCAGCGCGCCGCCGTCCGGCGTGGCGAGCTGCGTGGAGTGCACGAGCGTGAGCGGGATGGCATACACCTCCGACGCGACCCGCACCAGCAGGGCACGCAGCATCGCCACGCTGAGCGGCAGGCGGAGGGTGATCGCGGTGCCGTCACCTCTCGCGGTGACGAGGTCGATGCGTCCGCCGAGCGCCTGCACGCGGGCGAGCACGGCATCCATGCCCACGCCGCGACCGGAGAGCGTGGTGACGCTGCCGGCGGTGCTCAGCCCCGGCCGCGCGAGGAGCTGGAGCAATGCGCCGTCGTCGTGCACGAGCCGTGCAGCGTCGGCGACCCCCTGCCCCGCCGCGGCGGCCGCGACGCCGGCACGATCGACGCCGGCACCGTCGTCGGCGACCGTCACGGCGACCATCGCGCCATCGCGGACCGCGCGCACGACCACGCGGCCACGCGCGGGCTTGCCCACGGCGCGGCGCACGGCGGGCTGCTCGATGCCATGGTCGACGGCGTTGCGCAGGAGGTGCAGCAGCGGCTCACCGAGTTCGTCGAGCAGCGAGCGATCGACCTCCAGTTCCCGCCCCTCGATCACGAGCTCGACGTCCTTGCCGAGGGCCGCAGCGGTCTCGCGCACGTGCCGGGGAAAGCGATCGAGCACCTGGGCCAGCGGCACCAGCCGGCTCGAGAGGATCGCGTCGCGCAGCTGCATCACCAGGCGCGAGGTGTCCTCGAGGGCACCGCGCACCGCGTCATCGGCGGTGGGCTGCGCGGCGCGCAGCAACCGGTCGCGCGCGAGAACGAGCTCGCCGACCAGGTCGAGCAGGGTGTCGAGGCGCTGCGCGGGGATGCGAACCGTGCGCGCCGCGGCCGCGACGGGCGCGGTGGCGGGTGCGGCCCCTTCATGCGCCACGTGGCAGCCGGCGATGTCGCCGGCCCCGCGCACGGCCTGCTCGATCGCGACGGCGTCACCGCCGGCGCCAAGCCACACGGTGATCGCGCCGTCCCATCCGTCGGCACAACGCGCGTCACTGTCGGGCAGCACCTGCAGCACGGGCGCGACGGCTGCCAGGCGACGCAACACGACCGCGGCGCGGGCCGACGGGATGGCGGTGTCGGCGGCGAGCTGTGCTTGCACCCGCCACTGCGCGCCGGCAGCGGCCGCGGTGGCCTGTCGCACCGCGCGGGCCGCCCCCTGGCGTCCGGCGTCCGCCGCCGGCTGCGCGACGCGGGCCGCGAGCGCGGTGAGTCGCGCGGCGTGAGCCGCGAGCAGCGGCGGTTCCGGCTGCCGTGACTCGGCGGCGTCGAGCGCGAGGCGCAGCCCGTTGGCGAGGTCGACCAGCGCGGCGGGCGTGTCGCCGTCCGCCGTGCCGGCTTCGCGGGCGGCGGTGAGGAGGGTCTCGCCGGCGTGCAGCGCGTCGGTGCACTGGTGCAGGCCGACAGTGGCACACATGCCCTTGAGCGAGTGCAGTGACCGGAACACCGCATCGCGTGCGGGCGCCGATGCGGGGGCGCGCTCGAGCACCAGCAGCTCCGCCTCCACGCGTGCGAGCAACTCGCGCCCTTCCGCGAGGAAGAGCGAGAGGAGTCGATGCGGTTCCATCGGGGTGCGGGCGCGGGTGGGCGCGCGGCGGCGTCAGCCCAGCACGCGCTGCACGGCCTCGATCACGCGGTTGGGCTGGAACGGCTTCACGACGAAGTCGGAGGCGCCGGCCTGCAGTGCCTCGTTGACGAGCGACTGCTGTCCCATGGCGCTGCACATGACGACCTTCGCGGTCGGATCGAAGGTCGTGATCTCGCGCACGGCATCGATGCCCCCCATGCCGGGCATGACGATGTCCATGGTGACGAGGTCCGGGCGGAGCGCCTTGTACTGCGCGACGGCCTGTGCGCCGGTCTCGGCCTGGCCGCAGACGGAGAAGCCGGCCTGCTCGAGGATGTCGCCGACGAGGGTGCGCATGAAGAGTGCGTCGTCGCAGACCAGAACCCGATGACTCATGTGTTGATCCCTGGGCGAGCCGCGCGGCGTCGCGCGGCGTTACTGGAGCAGGAAGTCGTCGGCCAGCGCCGCCACGTCGAGGAGTGGCAGCGTGGTCCCGTCAACACAGACCCGGTGGGCGGGGCCGGCGAAGGCGTCCGGAGCGGCGCCCGGGGGCGCGTCGGCGGTGCGCAGGCGCGGCAGGGCGTCCACCGCGAGTGCGAACCGTCGTCCGTCGAGGTCGAACAGCACCACCCATCCTGGGGGGGTGGCGGGGCCGGCGCCGAGCAGGATTCCGAGATCGACGAGCGGGACGAGCGTGCCCCGCACATTGACTACTCCGCAGACGAACTCAGCCGCGCCGGGCAACCGGATGGCGGCGGTGCGGGGACAGACCTCGCGCGCGCCGGAGGCCAGGATCGCCGCGCACTGTCCCCCGCCTTGCACCAGCATCACCCGCGGTCCGTCGGCGACGGGGTCCGCCCGTCCCGTCGTGGCAGCGTCAGGCGTGGTGCTCGTCGGCGTCGGGGGAAGCGGCGTGGTCGTCGGCATCACTGGCGTGGAACCCGTAGAGGTCGAGCAGATCGGCGCCCGGATCGGGCTGGTGCGTGCCGGCGACGGCGCGCGCTGCGGCCTCCATGTCCGGCGGCAGCGGGGCCCGGAAGGCCATCGGCGCGCCGGTGATCGGGTGCACGAGGCGGAGGGAGGCCGCGTGCAGGGCATGACGCCCCGGCGGCAGGCCGGTCACGCGGCGTCCGCCGCCGCCGCCGTAGGTGTCGTCGCCCATGACCGGGTGGCCGATGGACGAGAGGTGGACGCGGATCTGGTGGGTGCGGCCGGAGTGGAGCTTGCAGCGGAGCAGGTCGCCGCCGTCGAAGCGCGCGAGACGGTCGACGTCGGTGCGGGCAGGCTTGCCAGTGGGGACGATGGCCATGCGATGCCGGTTGTTCGGATCGCGGCCGATGTGGCCCTCGATGGTGACGCGCTCCTCGCGCAAGTGGCCCCAGACGAGGGCGGCATAGCGGCGATCGATGCGGCGGGCGGCGAGGGCGGCGGAGAGGAGGCGGTGGGTACGGTCGGTCTTGGCGACGAGCATGAGGCCCGACGTTTCCTTGTCGAGGCGGTGGACGATGCCGGCGCGTTCGTCGCCGCCCTCGGACGAGAGGTCGCCGCCGCGGCCGACGAGTGCGTGGACGAGGGTGCCGGTCCAGTTGCCGGGGGCGGGGTGGACGACCATGCCGGCGGCCTTGTCGATGACGAGGAGGTGCTCGTCCTCGAACACGACGGTGATCGGGAGCGCTTCCCCGACGATGTCGATGCCGCGTGGTGCCGGGATGGTGACGCTGACTTGCTGGGAAGCTGTCGGCCGGAAGCCGGCCTTCTCGCGCACGGCATCCACCAGCACGTGGCCGTTGGCGATGAGGGTCGCGGCCTGGGTGCGGGAGAGGTCGGCGGCGGCGGCGACGAGCAGGTCGAGCCGCTGCCCGTCTCCCGCCGCGAGGAACGACAGCGTGCGCGGGACTTCACGGGAGCTCATGCGGTGACCGGAGGGCGCTCAGCGCGCCGAGTGTGCGTCGCTGGCGCCGGAGGCGGCAGTGGCAGCCTGGGCCGCGACGCGATCTTCGCGCCAGAGGACCCAGGCCAGAAGGATGGCGCCGCAGCTCACGCCGATGTCCGCCACGTTGAACGTCGGCCAGCGGTGATCGCCGATGCCGACGTCGATGAAGTCCACCACACCCTGCCCCGAGCGCAGCCGGTCCACCAGGTTGCCGCAGGCGCCGCCGAGGATCATGCCGAGCGAGACCAGCTTCGGGGTGTCGCCGTCGGCGGTGCCGCGGTACATGCGCGTGAGGATCACCACGGCGCCGATCGTGAGCGCGGTGAAGATCCAGCGGGAGAAGTCGCCGAGGTGCAGGCCGAAGGCGGCGCCCCGGTTGTAGAGCAGCGTGAAGGTGAGGACATCGCCGAGCACCTCGTGCCGCGTGTGCACCGGCGCCAGCGAGGAGACGGCCCACCACTTCGTCACCACGTCGACGAGGAGGAAGCCCGCGGCGATCGGCCAGAAGAGCCGCGCGTTGGCGCTACTTCTTGCCATCTTCCTCTTTCTGCTTGCAGTTGATGCAGTAGCGCGCATGCGGCAGCGCATCGAGCCGCTCGAAGGCGATCAGGTTGCCGCACTCGTGACAGAGGCCGAACTTCTCGGGGGCGCGGTAGAGCCGGCGCAGCGCCTGGTCCAGGTGCCAGAGGAAGCGCCCTTCCTGGCTGGCGAACAGGAACGCCTTCTCGCGCTCCATGGCATCGGTGCCCTGGTCCGCCATGTGGAACGAGTACGCACTCAGGTCGCCATCGCCCTCGGCGCCGAACCGGTTGCCGTGGTGGCCGAGCTCTTTCAGGACGCGCTTCCGCTCCTCGAGCAGCCGCTTCTCGAAGTGCGTGATGTCCTTCTTGCTGAAGCCCTTCACGTTGGGCTTCGGGGCGCTGGCTGAGGAGCTCATCTCGTCTGGTCCCGTTCCAGGGTGAACCACGCAGCGAGACCGTCGAGGTCCACGGCGGCGCTCCCGGAGGGCGCCGCCTCGCTGTCCTGCACATCCAACGTGGCGGCCAGCACCTCGCCGGCGATCCACGCCTGGTGTTCCCGCGCCGCGTCGCGCACCTGCTGTACCCCGCCGACCGCGAGGTGCACCCGGTCACTGACCGCGAAGCCGGCATCCTTGCGCGCCCGCTGGATGCGGCTGACCAGTTCCCGGGCCGTTCCCTCCCGGCGCAGCGCATCCGAGAGCACGGGATCGACCGCGGCAACATACACCCCGTCACCGGCGACGACGAGTTCCCCGGCGGCGGAGCGGGTGAGCACCACGTCATCCGTTTGCAGTGCATGTGTCACGCCCTCGACGACGATCGTGACCGGTTCGCCACGTTCGAACGCCTGGAGGGCCGCCGACGGCAGCGCATCGACGGCGGCGGCGGCGAGCGGCGTGGCCTTGCCGAACCGCTTGCCGAGCGCGCGGAAGTTCGCCTTGCCGGTGACGCGGACCAGGTCATCCGCCGAGCCGGCGAGCAGCACCTGCTTGATGTTCAGCTCCGATGCGATCAGCGCGGTGAGTGCCTGCACACCCGGCATCTCGTCGCGCGGGACGACACAGAGCAGTCGCGCGAGCGGCTGCCGCACCTTGCGGCCGGCGTCCTCGCGCGCCGCGCGTCCGAGCCGCGACAGCGTCCGCACGGCGGCCATGTCACGCTCGAGGGCCAGGTCGCGCGGCACCACGACGGCGCGCACGTAGGGCGCCGTGTGCACGGAGCTGCCGGTGAGCTGGCGGTGCATCCAGTCGGTGAGGAACGGCGCCAGCGGTGCGAGCAGGCGACACGTCACCGCCAGCACCTCGTGCAGCGTCGCGAAGGCGGCACGACTGTCGGCGGAATCGCCGTCCCAGAAGCGCGCGCGACTCAGGCGCACGTACCAGTTCGACACGTCCTCGTCGACGAACTCCATCACGGCCCGCGCGGCCAGCGTGGGCTCGTACGCCTCGAGCAGGCGATCGGCCTCCGCCTCCACCGCCGCGAGCCGGGAGAGCACCCAGCGATCGAGTGCCGGCCGTTCCGCCACGGCCGGGTCGCGGTCCGACGGGGCCCAGCCGATCAGGTTCGCATACTGCGCGAAGATCCCGCTGTACGTGTTGCGCAGCGTGAGCAGGAACCGGCCGGCGGTCTGCCGCAGCACATCCTCGTCGAAGCGGCGCGGGATCCAGACCTGGCTGGTGCTCACCAGGAACAGGCGCACCGCGTCCACGCCGTGGGCGGCGATGACTTTCCACGGATCGACGGCATTGCCCTTCGACTTCGACATCTTGAGGCCCTGCGCGTCGAGCACGAGGTCATTCACGAGCACGTGGCGGAACGGCGCCGCCGTGCCGGGCGCGTTGTCCGGCAGTGCATCCCCGAGCGCGGTGGCCACGGCCAGAAGCGAGTAGAACCACCCGCGCGTCTGGTCCACGCCCTCGCAGATGTAGTCCGCCGGGTAGTGGCTGGCGATGACGTCGGCGTTCTCGAACGGGTAGTGCCACTGCGCGAACGGCATCGCGCCCGAGTCGAACCAGGTGTCGATCACCTCGGGCACGCGACGCATGGTGCCGGTGCCGCTCGGCGCCGGCCAGGTGTAGGCGTCGATGTGCGGCTTGTGCGGGTCGAAGTCCCCGGGCAGCGGCCGCCCGATGCGCTCGGCGAGGGTCGCGAAGCTGCCGACGACCTCCATTTCGGCCGGATCGGCGTCGTTCACCCACACCGGCAGCGGCGTGCCCCAGTAGCGGTCGCGCGAGATGGCCCAGTCGACGTTGTTCTCGAGCCACTGGCCGAACCGTCCCGACCCCACCTCCGGCGGCTGCCACTGGACCTGGGCATTGCGCGCGATCATGTCGTCCTTGATCGCGGTGGTGCGCACGAACCACGAGCCGCGCGCGTAGTAGAGCAGCGGCGTGCCGCAGCGCCAGCAGTGCGGATACGAGTGGACGAAGCGGCCATCCTTCCACAGCACGTCGCGGCGCCGCAGCTCCTCGATGATCAGCGGATCCGCATCCTTGATGAAGCGGCCACCGACGACCGGCATCGCCTCGGGAAAGCGGCCCCGGGCATCGACGGGCTGGATGAACCCGAGGTTGTGGCGCTGCCCCGCCCCGTAGTCGTCGGCGCCGAACGCGGGCGCCATGTGCACCACGCCCGTGCCGTCGTCGGCGGACACGAACGATTCCGCCACGATCAGCTCGGAGCGCGTCCCCGCGTCGAACTGGACCCAGTCGAGCGGCCGCACGTAGCGCGCGCCGGCGAGGTCGGCGCCCGTCATGTGGCGCACGGCCACCCAGCGATCGGCCCAGTCGCCGCCCAGCACTGCCGCAACCCGCGCCTCGGCGAGGATCACGGTGAACTCGGCGCCCGACTTCTTCTGCAACTCGACATACACGAGCTCCGGATGCACGGCGAGCGCCGCGTTCGACACCAGCGTCCACGGCGTGGTGGTCCACACCAGGATGCGGCGGCGCATGCGGCTGGCCGGGTCGACGAGGTCGAGCGCGATGTAGGTGCTGGGATCCTCGACGTCCTTGTATCCCTGTGCGACCTCGTGGCTGGACAGTGCCGTCTCGCAGCGCGGGCAGTACGGCAGGATCTTGTGCCCCTGCACCAGCAGCCCCTTCGCATGCATGGTCGACAGCGCCCACCACACACTCTCGACGTAGTCGTTGGTGTAGGTGACGTAGGGCCGCTCGTAGTCGAGCCAGTACGCCATGCGCTTGCTGAGCTTCTCCCAGTCGCCGCGATACGTGAAGACGCTCTCGCGGCAGCGGCGGTTGAACTCGGCGACCCCGATGGCCTCGATGTCGCGCTTGCCGCTGATGCCGAGCGCCTTCTCCACCTCGATCTCCACCGGGAGGCCGTGGGTGTCCCAGCCCGCCTTGCGGGTGATGTGGAACCCCTTCATCGCGCGATGGCGCGGGATGAGGTCCTTCAGGGTGCGGGCGAACACGTGGTGGATGCCGGGCCGGCCGTTCGCGGTCGGCGGCCCCTCGTAGAACACGAAGGTGTCCTGGCCGGGCTTCGGCGTGAACGACGGGTCGAAGAGCCCCTCGGCCTCCCAGGCCGTGAGCAGCGCACTCTCGAGGGCATCGGGGGTGTCCAGCGCCGTGAGTTCCCGGTACCGCCCCTGCACGGTGTCGGTCACAGGCGCTCCAGCACCCCGCGCACCAGTGCCGTCAACTTCGGCTGCGCAGCGTTCGCGGTGGCGACGATCGCGTCCAGCGTCGCTTCCTGCAGCGAATCCGGCAGGCACATGTCAGTGATGATCGAGAGGCCGAGCACACGCATGCCACCGTGGCGTGCGACGATGACTTCCGGGACGGTGGACATGCCGACGACGTCGGCACCGAGCGTGCGCAGCATGCGGTACTCGGCGCGCGTCTCGAGGTTGGGGCCGGGCACGGCGACGTAGATCCCCTCGCGGAGGGTGATGCCCTGCGCGGCCGCCACCTCGCGGGCCAGCTCACGCAATGCGGCATCGTACGCCACCGACATGTCGGGGAACCGCGGGCCGAGCGCCGGGTCGTTGGGCCCCACCAGCGGGTTCTCGCCGAGGAGGTTGATGTGGTCCGCGATGAGCATCAGGTCGCCCGCGCGCCAGAGCGGGTGCATGCCACCGCAGGCGTTGGACACGACGAGCGTGGAGGCACCGAGCGCCCGGAGCACGCGCACCGGGAAGGTGACCTCGTGCATCGAGTAGCCTTCGTAGCGATGGAAGCGCCCCTGCATCGCCACCACGGTGCGCCCGCCGAGCGTGCCGCAGAGCAGCCGGCCGGCGTGGCTCTCCACGGTGGAGAGCGGAAAGCCGGGAATGTCGGCGTAGTCGATCGTGGCCTGGACGGTGATCTGCGCCGCCAGCTCACCGAGGCCGGTGCCGAGGATGATCGCCTCCGTGGGCACGGCGGCGAACCGCGCGCGGATGGCCTGCACCGCAGCCGTGATGCGCTCGAGGCTGTGCGGCATGGGCACCGGTGCGACACGGCGCACCGCCTGCAGCTCGACGGTGGCGTTCAGCGAGGGCGTCCCGCTCACGCGCTGTGCTCCGGCATCATGCCCTCGGGCAGGATCCCGTCGGTGAGGGCGCGGATGGTGTCCGGGTCGGTGATCGTCTCCTTGGCGGGCACCACGGCACTCATCAGCGGCGTGGTGCGCGGCTTGATGCGGGAGTCGACGAGGTCGTCGGTGTCGTGCATGTAGGCCTCGACGGACTCCGGGAGCGGGGCGACCACGTTGCGCGAGGCGTCGATGTCCTGCAGGTGCCGCTCGGCCAGGGCCTTCATCTGGGAGAGATACGAGGTGCGCACGCGCTGGAGCTGGTCGAGGTCGTGCGCAATGCGCTTGGCCGTGGCCCGCGACCCATCCACGGCGGCGGCCGCCTCGGCCTTCGCCTCGCGCACCAGCTTCTCGGCCTCGTCGCGGGCCTCACGCAGCAGCTCGTCGGCACGGTTCTTCGCCTCGGTCACCAGGCGGTCCGCCTCGGCCCGCGATTCCTGTCCGAGGCGCTCGGCCTCGAGTCGTGCGGCACCAAGCACCTTCTCCGACTCGCCGCGCGCCTCCTGCAGGACCAGCGCCCCCTCCTTCTCGGCCTGCTCCCGGATGTCGGTGCGGAGCTGCTGCGCGCTGACGAGCGCGTCGTTGATCGCGCGGTCCCGCTCGCGGAAGGAGCGAATCTGCTCGTGGAAGCCGCGCGCCTTCGTGTCGAGGTCATTGATCCGGCGGGCAAGCTCCTCGATCTCGTCGGCGACGCGCACCTTGAACTCGTCCACGCGCGCGCGGTCGTAGCCCCGCAGGGCCGACCCGAACTCCCAGCGCCGCACGTCCAGCGGCGTCAGCCGAAATTGCTCGTCAGACATCAGTTCCTCGCTCCGAACAGCACGGTTCCCAGGCGGACCAGCGTGGCCCCTTCCTCCACGGCGACTTCGTAGTCGTTCGACATGCCCATCGAGAGCTCGGTGGCCGCCGCATGTCCGGCCTCGCGCACGGCGCCGAGGGCCGTGCGCGCACCACCGAAGGCGTGGCGCACGACGGCCTCATCGTCCGTGAACGGCGCCATGCACATCACGCCGGTCACGCGCAGCGCCGGCAGGCCGGCGACGTGCTGCGCGAGCACCTCGAGCCCGTCCGGCGACACACCGCCCTTCTGCACCTCACCGGCCACGTTCACCTGCACGAGCACGTCCAGCACACGGCCAGCCGCTGCGGCGGCCTGCTGCAGTGCATCCGCCAGGCGGACGCTGTCGAGCGAATGCACGAGCGCGAACTGCGGGGCCGCCTTCGCCTTGTTGCGCTGGAGGTGCCCGATGAGATGCCAGCGTACCGGCGCGCTGGTCGCCTGCATCTTGTCGAGCGCTTCCTGCACCTTGTTCTCGCCCACGTCCATGATGCCGCACGCCGCTGCGGCCTCGACGGCAGAGGGGCCGTGCGTCTTGGTCACCGCAACCAGCCGCACCGCCTGACCGTGTCCTCCACGAGCCTGTGCCGCGTCGATCCGGTCCCGCACCTCACGCACCCGGCCGGGCAGGTCAAAAAACTCCATAAGCCCTGAATTTACCGGAGGTTACACGTGAGATCAAGCAATCGGCGCGAGACCGTGTCACGCGCCACGCCGCCAAGGACCGCGAACTCGATGGTGGCGGCAGGACACCGCGCCACCTGAATGAATGCGGCGATCATGCCGTCGGGAGACTGACGCGGCGTCGGCGCGAGCAGCGCGGCAAGGCGGTGCGCGCTGGCCTGCGTCCGCTCCGCGTCGACCCGCGGTGGGCAGAGCGCCACGCGGCTTCCGATGTCGACCAGGCCTGCCCGGCGCCAGCAGGTGACGCCGGCAATCCGGCCAAACTCATCCCGTGATGAGCTCGGCAACAGCAGTGACACCGCCACCGACGCGCCGCGGTCGAGGCGCTGCCGGGCCAGGCGCCCCGCACGGACCAGCGCGGATGAGCCCGCAGACGTGTCCGCCGTGAGCTGTCCAGCCCGGTGCGCGCTCTGCCGCGCGTACCAGGCGGCCGGAAGCAGGGGCACGACCACGACGGAGACATCCCGCCGGACGGAATCGACTGCCTGGCGGTACCACACCGGGTACGAGTCGTTGTCGCCGGCCGTGAACAGCGTGCCGCCCGGGGGCACGTGTGCCAGCAGCTCGCCGGCGATTGCACCAGCGAGATGCCGATCCGGGAGCACGTCCCGGGTGACGGCGGACCAGTTCCCTGCGATCAGGGCCAGCGGCACGAGCACCGCCACCGTCCGGCGCCAGCTACGCCGGTGTGCCACCGCCAGGGCGCCGGCACCGATCCAGAGGCCCCAGCACCAGAAGGCGAGGGCGAAGAAGTAGTCCCGCTCACGCGCCTCGTGGAGCGCCCCCTCCGGCAGGACCCCGATCCCGAACGACGGACCGGCGCGCAGGTTGAGCTGGAGCACCACCCCGATCGTCGCGAGCAGGAACAGGACGAGCATGGCGCGGGCCGTGATGCGATGCACCCGCCAGTGCGCCAGCGCGCCCACACCACCGAGCACCAGCGCCAGCAGCGTGAACGGGGTGCGGCGCCAGTGCGGGACGACGTCATTCCAGAAGCCGAGCGCCACCTGCCAGTCGGCGTACTGTCCGAGGTTGCCGAGTTGCAGCCAGAGTGGCGCGCGCCGCGGCCAGGGTGCCGCGACGTCATACTGCGCGCGCGTGACCACGGCGAGCAGTTCGCGCAGGCCATCCGGCGCGCCCTGGTTCAGGAAGGGATCGTGCCGTGCGCGCAGCAGCAGGATGGCGACGCCGCTCCAGGCCACCAGCACGAGCGGTGCGGCGCGAAGGAGCCACGCCGTGCGCGTCGCACCGGCGACGGATCTCGGCCCGCGCGTGAGCAGGCGTGGATCGACGGTGAGCGCCAGCATCACTGCTGCGGCGAGGAGCCAGCCGCGCGCGAGTGCCGCCGTGGCCAGCACGATGAGCGCACTGCCCAGCAGCGACCACCAGTCGATCCGCCCATCGCGCGTGGTGCAGGCGAGGAGCAACGCAGCCGGCGCGGCGACGAGTGCGCTCAGGTGGAGCGGGATCGACAACGCGGCGACGTAGGCCACCAGCACGCGCGCCGAGTCGTCGTCGCGCGCATGCGCACGCCAGGCGGCGGCGAGCTGCACGACGGCGGCCAGCAGCGACGCGGCGTAGACCTCCGTCTCGGTGGCATTCATCCAGACGGTGCCCATCGCACCCGCGCAGACGGCCATGCTGATGCCGGCAGTCCGCGATCGCGTGACCTGCGTGATGAGTGCGGCGGCGATGCCGCAGGCTGCGGCGGTGCAGAGCGCCGACAGCAGCGAGCCGGCCTGCACTGGTGACAACCCGGGCACCAGCCGCCAGAGCGCCGTGCCCGCGGCGACGTAGAGCGGCGTGCCCGGCGGATGCGGGATGCCGAAGGTGCCGATGGCGGTCGCGAACTCACCGGCATCCCAGAACGTCAGTGACGGAGCCGCGGTGGCGAGATACACCGCGAGCAGCAGGAGGCCGGCCGCCAGCGCCGCCTGTCGCGGCGCGCCCGGCGCACCGGTCAACCCGGCTCCGCGCCAGGCACCGTCGGCGGCTCCACGCCGAGGATGCGATGCACGTCGCGGACGATCGTGGCTGCGATGTCGTCCAGCGGCAGGTCGTTCCGGTCGTCGCCGAACGGCTGCTCCACCTCCTCGGCGAGGAGCTCGAGGCCCATGGTGGCGAAGAAGGTGAGCATCGAGGCGATCACGACCCCGTAGCCGAAATCCTTCGCCAGGCCGAATGGCAGGATGATCGCGTACAGGAGGACGAACTGCTTCACGTACGAGGAATAGCTGTACGGGATCGGCGTGTTGCGGATGCGCTCGCAGGCTCCGGTCACGTCGTCGAACTGCTGGAGGAGTGGCGCCAGGGTGATGCGGGCGTCGGGGGCGACGCGCGCACCGGCCAGGTCGGCATGCACCGCGCGATGGAGCTGGCTGATGATCGCGAGCGGTGCCGCGTCACCGGTGACGCTTCCCGGCGCGCGCAGGTGTGCCGCCAGCGCCACCGGGAAGCGCGCCAGGATGCCGGCATACCGCTGTCGCTCGGCACTGCTGCGGGGCGCATCGCCGAGCAGCGCGTCGAGCTGGTGCGACAGGCCCCGCGACACGTTCACGAGCTGTCCCCACAGGCGTCGCCCCTCCCACCAGCGGTCATAGGCGGTGTTGGTGCGGAAGACGAGCACCAGGCCGAGGATGATGCCGAGGATCGAGAGGAAGGCCGGGCCGATCGGGAGCAGCGAGCCGAAGACGCGCGTCTCGAGGTAGACGACGAGCGCCGCGTACAGGCCCGCGCCGAGCACGTCCAGCGCCAGCATGCGGAAGACATGGCTGCGCGGGACATCGAGCAGGAGTCGGATCCAGTTCTTCGGGTCGTACGCAATCACGTCGGCTCCACGGCAGGTGAACGGCGGCTGGCGGTCGGCAGCCCGGCTACAGGATAACGCGGGCGGACAACCCTGCTCCGCCCTGCACCGCAGGCCAGGCGCGGCCGGGTGGCAGGGCGCGGGACGGCGCACGATCTTCAGGCATCCCCCACCGGACCTGCCGATGACCGCCGCCACCCCGCTCCCGAGCGCCACCCACTCCGAGCACGATCCCTGGCTCGACGCGCTCTGGATGCCCTTCACCGCGAACAAGGCGTTCAAGGCCCGGCCGCGGCTGCTCACCGCCGCCAAGGACATGCACTACACCGCGGACGACGGCCGCCAGATCCTGGACGGGGCGGCCGGTCTCTGGTGCGTGAACGCCGGCCACTGCCGGGCGCCGATCGTGGAGGCGGTGCAGCGGGCGGTGGCGTCGATCGACTTCGCGCCGGCGTTCCAGATGGGGTATCCGGGCACCTTCCAGCTCGCCAACGAGCTCGCCGCCATGCTCCCGCGCGGCATCGACCGGGTCTTCTTCTCGAACTCGGGATCGGAGGCGGTGGATACCGCGCTGAAGATCGCGCTGGCCTACTGGCGTGCGCGGGGTGAGGGACGCCGCACGCGGTTCGTGGGTCGCATGCGTGGCTATCACGGGGTGGGATTCGGCGGGATCTCGGTGGGCGGCATCCCCGCCAACCGGGACCCCTACGCCGGCCAGCTGCTGCCGCACGTGAGCCACCTGCCGACCACGCACGACCTGGCCCGCAACGCCTTTTCGCGCGGACAGCCGACGCACGGGGCGGAGTTCGCCGACGCCCTCGACGCGATCATCAGCGAGCATGGCGCGGACACGATCGCCGCCGTGATCGTCGAGCCGATGGCGGGATCGACCGGCGTGCTGGTGCCCCCGGTGGGCTACCTCGAGCGGCTGCGCGCAACCTGTGATGCCCATGGCATCCTGCTGATCTTCGACGAGGTCATCACCGGCTTCGGCCGCCTCGGCGCGCCATTCGCCGCGCAGCACTTCGGCGTGACGCCCGACATGATCACCATGGCCAAGGGGCTCACGAACGCCACCATCCCGATGGGCGCAACGGCGGTGCGGCGCGGGATCCACGACACGGTGGTGGGGGCCACGGCGCGCGGCATCGAGCTGTTCCACGGCTACACCTACTCCGGCCACCCGATCGCCACCGCCGCCGCGCTGGCGACGCTCCAGCTCTACCGCGACGAGGGGATCTTCGAGCGCGCGGCGGCGCTGATGCCGCTGTGGGAACATGCGATGCACTCGCTGGCCGGTGAGCCGCACGTGATCGACATCCGCAACATCGGCATCGTGGGTGCGATCGAGATGGAGACGCGCGACGGCGCGGTGGGCGCCCGCGCGATGGACGCCATGAATGCCGCGTTCTGGAACGAGGACCTGCTGGTGCGCGTCACGGGAGAGATCATCGCACTCTCACCGCCGCTGATCGTGAGCGAGTCGCAGGTGAACGAGATCATGGACCGCGTGCGGCGGGTGCTGCGCAGCCTCGCGTGAGCCGGCCGTCGCGCGGGCCGGTCACTTCGCCGAGTACCACATCCGGCCTGCGATGATGACGAGGAAGACGGCGAAGGCGCGCTGCAGGTCGCGGCCGGGCAGTTGCAACGCGAGCTTGGCACCGATGAAGGCACCGAAGAAGAGGCCGGGGGCGAGCAGGAGCGCGGCGCGCCAGTCGAGCGAACCGGCCTTGTAGTACTGCCAGGCGCCGAGGGCACCCACCGGCAGCAGGAGGGCGGCCAGCGAGGTGCCGGTGGCGGTCTTCTGCGCCATCTGCGCGATGACGACGAGCGCCGGCACGATGACGATGCCGCCGCCGATGCCGAAGAGCCCGGACAGCAGGCCGGCGCCGAGGCCGATGAGCAGGAACTGCATGCAGTTGGTCCGTGAAAGGGTGATGCCCATGCGCACCGGTCGACCTGGCGCGCGCCGGTGGCGGTCAGTCGAGGGTGACGAGCATCTTGCCGGTGTTGTCGCCGGAGAACAGGCCGAGGAAGGCCGCGGGGGCCTGCTCCAGGCCGTGCACGGTCGTCTCGCGCGGCTGCAACGAACCATCGCGGAGCATGGCGCCCACCTCGGCCTCGAAGGCGGCGCGCTGCGGCTCGAAATCCGAGACGATGAAGCCCCGCAGCGTGAGGCGCTTGGCGATGATCATCGCCATGTTGCGGGGCCCGGGCGCCGGCTCGTTGTAGCCGGCGATCGCACCACAGACGGCAACACGGCCGAACGGGCGCAGCGCCGAGAGCGCTGCCTCGAGGTGGTCGCCGCCCACGTTGTCGAAGTACACGTCGATGCCCTGCGGCGCCGCCGCCATGAGCTGCCGGTACAGGTCGCCATCGCGGTAGTTGAACGCCGCGTCGAACCCAAGCGCACCGGTGAGCAGTGCGACCTTGGCGGCGGAACCGGCACTGCCGACGACCGTGCAGCCACGATGCTTCGCGAGCTGGCCGGCGACGATGCCGACGGCGCCCGCGGCACCCGAGACGAACACGCGATCGCCGGCCTTCGCGTCCACGAGGCCGAGCCCCGCCCAGGCCGTCATACCCGTGACGCCGAGCACGCCGAGCCAGGCGGAGGGGGGCGCGAGGTCGCGATCGAGCCGGCGGACGGCGCGCGCATCGGCCACGGCGTACTCGCGCCAGCCGAGGAACGAGAGCACCAGGTCCCCGGGGGCCAGGCCGGCCGCGCGCGAGATCACCACCTCGCCGACGGCGCCGCCCTCGAGCGGGGCGCCGACGACGAACGGCGGGACGTACGACTTCGCCTCGTTCATCCGCCCGCGCATGTACGGATCCACCGACATGACGCGGTTCCGGATCAGGACCTGTCCGTCGGACGGCTCGCCGACGTCCACGGTGTGCAGGCTGAAGGTGTCGGCGGTGGGGAGGCCGCGCGGTCGTGCGGCAAGGCGGTACTCGCGGCTGAGTGGCACAGGCGGCTCGGGGGGCGGGCACGGGTGACTGGTGACGGTGCGCGAAGGATAGCGCGCTGCCGGCCCCGCAACCGATACTTTTCCCGCGAGCGGCGGGCAGCGTGCACGCCGACCACACCGAGGAGCCTGCCCGTGCGCCCCGTCGTCTCCGCCTACATCGCCGTCAGCCTGGACAACTTCATCGCGCGAGACGATGGCGCCCTGGACTGGCTCGAAGGGGTGCAGGATGCCGGCGGTGACGACTACGGATACGCGGCCTTCATGGACACCGTGGATGCCGTCGTGCTGGGCCGCAACACGTACGACTCGGTGTGCACCTTCGACCTCTGGCCGTTCGACACCAAGCGCGTGATCGTGGTGACGAACCGCCCGCTGCAGCCGGCGCATGGCGAGGAGGCGTACGCCGGTGCGCTCACGCCGCTGATGGAGCAGCTCGGCCGCGACGGCGTGCGCCGTGTGTACCTCGACGGCGGTGCGGCGATCCGGCAGGGGCTGGATGAGCGGCTCGTGGACGACATGACGCTGTCGATCGTGCCGGTGCTGCTGGGCACCGGCCGGCCACTGTTCACGCGCGGGCTGCCGGAGAGCCAGTGGGCGCTGGTGTCGGTGGAGAGCCACCCGACCGGGCTGGTGCAGATCCGCTACCGACGCAGCTGAGGACGTCCGGCCACGCGTGCCGCGTGCCGCGGCGGGCCCGGGTGGCCCGACGCGGCACGCCACCGGTCAGCGCGGCCGCCGGCCCCACGTGGCACCCGGCGGCTCCTTCATCAGTCGCACCGGGTTCGCCGCCAGCAGGCGCAGCGCTTCCTGCACGGCACGCTCGAGCTGCGGATCGCGGCCGGCGATCACGTCGCGCGGGAAGTTCTCGACCTCGATGTCAGGCCCCACGCCCTCGTTCTCCACGGCCCACTTTCCGTCGCGGTCGAAGAAGCCCAGCCGCGGCGCCACCATGCCGCCGCCGTCCACGAACGGGGCCTGGTCCGACGTCGCGACGAGGCCGCCCCACGTGCGCGTGCCGACCAGCGGGCCGATGCGCCGGCGGCGGAACATGTACGGCATGAGGTCACCGCCCGAGCCGGCCATCTCGTTGATGATCATCACCTTCGGGCCCCAGATGCCGGCCGACGGGCTGGCGAACGGCGTGCGGTCACCGACGGGGTTGTTGAAGTAGCCGTCGAAGTCGCGACCGAGCAGCTCGATGATGTAGTCGGCGGCCGACCCGCCCCCGTTGTACCGCTCGTCGACCACCGCGCCCTGGCGGTTCTGCTGCGCGAAGTAGTAGCGGTTGAACTGCGAGTAGCCGCCCTGTCCCGTGTTCGGCAGGTGCACGTAGGCGAGGCGTCCACCCGAGAGCGAGTCCACGATGCGCCGGTTCCCTTCCACCCACGCCCGGGTGCGGAGCCCTTGGTCGTTGGCGACCGGGACCACGGTGTAGCGTCGCGCGCCATCCATCACGGGCCGCGAGTTCACCGTGATCACCACCTGGCGATTGGCGGTGCCATCGAGCAGTCGGAACACGTTGTCGGTGCCACGCAGCTCCACCCCGTTGATGGCGAGGAGATAGTCGCCGGCACGGACCTCGATGCCCGGCGCCGCCAGCGGGGCGCGCAGCTCCGGGTTCCAGCTTTCCGCATCGTAGATGCGCGTGAACCGGTAGCGCCCCTCGTTCACGACCATGTCGGCGCCGAGCAGCCCGCCGGTGGCGGCCGGCACCTCGGGGAAGTCGCCGCCGTTCACGTACGAGTGCCCGATCGCCAGCTCGCTGCCCATCCAGTCGAGGAGGTAGTTGAGGTCCGTGCGATGGGCGACGAACGGCACGAACTGGCGGTACTGCGCCACCACCTTCGGCCAGTCGGTGCCGTGCAGGTTCGGGACGTAGAAGTAGTCGCGCACCTTCCGCCGCGCTTCCTCGAAGATCTGGGCGTACTCGAGCCTGGGATCCCACCACATGCGCAGCGGTGCCGTGAGCCGTCCCGTGCCTGGCGCGGGCGGCGTGGCGGCCGTCGCGTCCACGAGGACGAGTGCCGGCTGCGCACCGCCGGTGCGGTAGAGCAGCTTCCGGCCATCGGCGCTCACCGCGTACGCGGTGACTCCCGTCGCGTACGCCACCGCCTTGCGATCCTTGAGCGTGTAGCGGTGCACGGGGCCGCCCGGGGCCGCCGGTTCCGCGGTGCCGGAGGCCTCCACGTTCTCCCAGAAGTACACCGTGCCCGCGACGCCCGCCTTCAGCAGGGCGTAGTCACGGCTGGCCACGGCGGGCACCGCGATAATGCGCCGTGCGAGGCCGTCGAAGTCGATCGCGACGACCGGGGTGCGCGGCGGCACGGTGGCCGGCACCGGGACGGCCGGCGTCGTGCCACCCGTCGCGGGGAAGACGGCGGGCACCGGCGCCGGTGGCACCGCCGGTTCGTCGTCGCTCTCGGGCGTGAACGGTGTCGGCTCGCCGGCGCGCAGCACGGCGAGGTAGAGCGCATTCGTGCGCGGCCGCTCGTACGACGTCATGTCGAGCCACTGCGAGCGCAGGGCGAAGTCGGTGCTGGCGAGGAACCAGAGGTACTTGCCACTGGCATCCCATGCGGGCGACGTGGCATCGGCGAGGCCGTCGGTCACCTGGCGCATCTCGCCGGTCTCGGTGTCGAGCACCACGATGGCGCGGTAGTAGGTGCTGAGCCGGCGTGCGAAGGCGATCCACTTCGAATCGGGGCTCCACACCGGGTTCATCGAGCGCTCCGGCACCATGAAGGCATCACCGGCGTACTGCTTCACGGCACCACTCGCGACGTCGACCACCCACAGCCTGAGCGCCACGTCGGTGAACAGGATGCGGCGCGAATCGGGGGACCACGACGGCGTGTACGGGAAGCTCATCCCCGGCAGCGCGATGCTGCGCGGCTCGCCGGCGCCATCCTGCGGGGCGATGACGAGGCGGTACTCGCCGGAGGCGTCGCTGAACCAGCTCACCAGCCGCCCGTCGGGGGACCACGCCGGCGCGCGCTCGGCGCTGCCGCTCGCGTGTGAGAGGTTGCGGACGTCACCCTTCTCGGCGGGGATGGTGAAGATCTCGCCGCGCGCCTCGACGAGGGCGCGGCGGCCGGTGGGCGAGAGGGCGAGGCTGGTGATGCGCGACGAGACGTCGCGCCACTGCGGCATCATCCACGGGAAGTCGCCGCGCACGGTGATGGACACCGGTGCGGCACGCCCGGTGCGCGGATCGAGCAGGTGCAGCCGTCCCGCCTGCTCGAACACCACCGCACCACCGCCCGCCTCGAGCGTCTTCACGTCGAAGTCGGCGAACCGCGTCACCTGGCTGACGGCCCGCGTGCGTGACTCGTACTTCCACACGTTCTGGACGCCGTCGCGGTCGGAGAGGAAGAACACGTCGTCGCCGACCCACGCCGGATCCAGTTCCTTGGAGTTGACGAGGCGTGGGATGGTGTCGAGCGCGAACGACTTCAGGTCCAGCACCCAGATCGGCTTGTTCTGCCCGCCGCGGTAGTTGCGGCGTTCGTCGTCCCAGGAGCTGGCCATGCGATAGGCGACGTGTGTGCCGGCCGCGTTGATGTGGCCCTGGAAGGCGCGCGGCATGGGCATCGGCGCCTCGGGACCACCGGTGACCGCGACGGTCCAGAAGCGCTGGGTGGCCGTCGGGGCACTCGACTGTCGACCACTCGCGAACACCACGCGCTGGCCATCGGGAGTCCAGCCAGTCGCGAGGTCAGCGCCCGGATGCCAGGTCAGGCGCGTCGGTTCCCCGCCCTCCACCGGCACGGTGTAGACATCGGCATTGCCGGCGTACGTGCCGGTGAAGGCCACGGTCCGCCCGTCCGGGGAGAGCCGGGGCTGGGCCGTGGTGCCCTGGAAGGAGGTGAGCCGGCGGGCCTGGCCCCCGGCGCGGTCCACGATCCAGATGTTGCTGGCGTAGGCGAACGCGATGTGGCGCTCGCTGACGCTGGGCTGGCGGAGCAGCAGCGTCTCCTGGGCAGCGGCGCGCGGGGCCGCGATGCAGAGCGCGACAACGAGGACGACGGGATGACGGAGCATCGGCGGATCGGGCTGGTGGGAGGGCGTCGCGGTCCGCAGACAGACCGGCGGCGTTCGGGTGCGGCGCCGGCTGAACATGCGCTCCGGCACGCGGTCCCACCACGGCAGCCGGACAGCGCCGGCGCCATTTCCGTCAGCGGGAGACGGCGGTCTCCCCGAGCCAGCGTATCGCGTCGTCCCGGCTGCGGAACACCTCGAGCAGGTCGGGCTTGTCGTCGCCGTGCAGCGCCTGGAACATCCGTGAGACGCCGTAGAGGACGTCGGTGGGGGCGATGATGGCGTTGCGCGTCTGGTGGCCGGTCTCGGCGCGCTCCTCGTACAGCGCGAGGAGCCGGTGCAGCCCGGCGCTGGTGACGCCCATGTGCGTCACTGCGGACAAATCGACCAAGTCATCCACAGAGGCATCGTAGTCCGGCACCAGCAGCGCCTCGAAGGCCTCGAGCAGCTCGCGATCACCGATCGGGCCGCTGAACGTGACCGTCCGCCGTCGCAGCGTGGTGTCGAGCTGGAAGGTGATCGATGCGGTGGGCGCATGGGTGCGGTTCACGCGGAGAGAATTACGTGAACCCCGGCCGTCGTGCAAGCGGCGGAGGCCGCTGTTCCGGCGAAATGTTGCTTAATCCTCCCTAATTTTCCCGTTTCGACTCGCCGCGTTACGAGCTCGGCGGTAACGGCGCGCCGGGACCGGCCGCTCAGCGCGTGTCGAGCGCGGCAAGGAGGCGCTCGACGAAGCCGTTCACGGCACCGTTCTCGATCCAGCGCACCACGGCGACGAGGTCATGGTCCGGGTCGACGATCACGATGTTGGTCCCGTTGCCCACGTGGAAGAACATCGTGGCCGGACCGGCAGGCATGTACTTGCGGTCGGTGTTGAGGAACCAGTTCATGAAGCCGTACGTCGGCTGCGCCGGCGTCGGCGTCCGGGCCTGGCGGACCCACGCCTCCGACAGCACCTGCCGGTCGTGCCAGCGCCCGTTGCGCAGCGTGAGGTAGCCGAAGCGCGCCATGTCGCGCGCGCTGATGAACAGTCCCCCGCCCCAGTGTCCGCCACCCGAGACGGACTGCACGGCCTGGCCGTCCATGAGCACCCACGACGTCTCGTAACCGGTCCACTGCCAGGTGGTGGACGCGCCGATCGGCTCCATGATGAACTCGCGCAGCACGGCGGGGAGCGGCCGGCGCCAGACCTGCAGCGCGGCCAGTGCCAGGGCGTTCACGCGCACGTCGTTGTACTCGTACACCGTGCCCGCTGCGACCCGCGGGCGCGAGCGCCACTGCGACGGCTCGCCCGTGGGGCGGTCCGCCCACTCCGGCTTGCCCCAGAGCGTGCCCTCCCAGTCACTCACCTGCCGCAGCAGGTGATTCCACGTGATCGTGCGGTTGTGCGGGGTGCCGAACGGATCAAGCAGCGTCACGGCACTGGTGCCGGGCCCGCCCGGGAGCGCCGGCACGGGGCCGACGGCCCGAAACACCGAGTCGTCGAGACTCCGGATCAGCCGGCGGTCCAAGGCCACGCCGACGACCGACGACAGGAGGCTCTTCGTGACACTGTGCGTCATGTCCACGCGGTCGGGGTCGCCCCACTCGGCCACGATGTAGCCGTGGCGGAGGATCACGCCGGTGGCGTCACCGCGATCGCGGAACGGGCCGACCGCCGCACCATAGGGTTCGCGGCCGAAGGTGCGATAGTGGTTCTCCTCCATGCTGCGCGGGTTCTTCACCTCGCTGGCGATGGCGAAGGCCACCGCCGCCGCGAGCCGCGCCGAGTCGAGGCCGGCCTGTGCCGCGGTGCGGCGCTCCCAGGCACTGCCAGCGGCCGGGAAGTAGGGTGCGACCTCGCCGCGCGTGGTGGCCACCCGCGGGCGCTGGGCGGCGACGGCACCGGCGAGGAGGAACGCGGCGCCGGCGAGCACGGCGCAGGCGGTGGAGCATCGACGCGACGTGGGCAACTGGATCATCCGGCAGGAGACGGCGGCGTCCCGGATCCCGTGCCGGCGCCGCGAGGAACGCGCGCTATTCGGCCGGCGACTCGCCGGTGACCTCGACGACGTTGCCGTCGGCATCCACCATCACTTCGGGTTCGTCCGGCAGGCCGTTGCGGCGACGCTCGAGGCGCTCCTCGCGCTTCGCATCCTTCTTCGCCTTCCGCTCGATCTCCTTCCGGCGCTTCTCGAAATCGTAGTTCGGCTTCTTCGCCACGGCGTTCCCTCCCGCTACAGTGATGCGGCCGGGCTTGAACGCGGCTGCTGGGCGCACCGGACGAGCGTACGCATCGGACAGGGAAGATAGCCTGTCGGGGCCGCCGGTGGCGGCGGCGGCCCGTGCGGACCGCGTCACCCCTTCGGCTGCCGCGCCCGGACCCGCACGAGGTCGCGATACATCGCCTCGACCTTCTCCCGGGCCCACGGAGTCCGCCGGAGGAACTTCAGGCTGGACGGGATGCTGGGATCGCTGTTGAAGCAGCGGATGTCGATCTTCTGCCCCATCGCATTCCAGCCGTAGTGCGCGACCAGCTCCTCGAGGATGCGCTCGAGCGTCACGCCGTGCATGGGATTCGTGTGCTCGTGGGCGGGGGCCATCGGGTGGGCGGCGGGTGCGGATGGGGGTGGACCGGGCCACGAAAGATGCCATGCCAGCGCCGTCGGTGCGCGCGACACGGCGTCCGGGGCCGGGGGGGATGGCTGGCGAAACCGGCGCCCCCGGGCGAGCGTATTCCCACCATGCCACAGCAGACCCCCGCCGACGTTCGCGCGCCCGCCTCCGCCACACCGGCCCCCGGCCAGTCCGGCGAAACGCCGGTGCCGGCCGCGACGCCAACGCCGATCTCGCGCGAACAGGCAGAGTTCCTGCGCGCGCGGCGCACGGCGCTGAGCAACCAGCTCGAGTCCACACAGGAGCGACGCGACGAGGTGGCCGAGCAGCTCCGCGACAGCGACACCCAGGCCTCGGAACGGCCGGGACTCGAGAGCCGCCTCAAGGTGCTGGACGATCGCCTGGTGCAGCTGGAGGGCGACATCGCGCGCAACTCGCAGCAGCTGGCCAATGCGCCGGCATCATCGAATCGGACCGCGACCGGCACCACCGCGCCTGCGCGCCGCGACCGGCCGTTCAACGGGTTCAACCCGAACCTGGTGACCATCCTCGGCTTCGCGATGCTCTTCCCGCTGGTCTTCCAGTTCGCGCGCCGCATCTTCTCGCCGGACCGCGGCCCCCGCGTGGATCGGCAGCTGGCGGCCGAGCAGGCGGCGATGAACGAGCGCATGCTCCGGCTGGAGAGTGCGATCGATGCCGTCTCGATCGAGGTGGAGCGGATCGGCGAGGGCCAGCGCTTCCTGACCCAGGCGATGACGGATCCGGTGGAGGCTCGCCTGCACGGCGGCCTGGTGCCGGAACCGATGAGCGTGCGGGCCCGCGGGGCCATCGATCCCGCCTGACGGCGCCGGCGTGACCGCGCCGGTGGCCGGTCACGGATTAGACTGCCCGGCCATGACATCGACTCCGGGGTCCGAGCTCCCGACCGGCCGTGCAGGCCTGTCCCGTGACATGGGGCTGGTGGCCCTGACGGCAACCGGCATCGCGTCGATGGTGGGCGCCGGGATCAACGTCGTGCCGTTCATGATCCAGCGGAACGTGCCCGGCATCGGGGCCTGGGTGCTGCCGGCCTTCCTCTGCGCGGCCGTCCCCGCCCTCTTCGCGGGGCTCGCGTACGCGGTGCTCGCCTCCGCGATGCCGCGGGCCGGCGGGAGCTACGTCTACGCGAGTCGCGCGCTCAATCCCTACCTCGGCTTCATCGCCAGCTTCTCGCAGTGGTTCGCACTCTGCGTGGCGATCGGCGTCGTGTCGTACGTGCTGGTGCCGTTCCTGCGCGACATCGCACTCGCCGCCGGCGCCGAGGGTGCGGCGGCCGGCCTCGAGTCCACGCTGGCCAGGCTCGCCATACCGCTGGCGGTGCTCTGGCTGTTCACGCTCGTGAACGTGCTCGGCATCCGCTCCTACGAGCGGATCCTGGTGCCGCTGCTCGGGCTGACCTTCGTGCTGGGCGGCATCGTGATCGTGGCGGGGTTCCTCTTCGACGAGGGCGACTTCGCGCGCGCCGTGCTGCAGCGCGAGGGCCGGTCCCTCGCACCGCGGGCCGCGGCCGCACCCACGCTGCGCACCTTTCTCACGGCGGCGACGGTGCTCTTCAGCGGCTTCATCGGCTTCGACTCGATCGCGCAGGCCGGCGGCGAGGCGCGCAACCCGAGCCGCACCCTGCCGCTCGCGATCGGGCTGGCGGTGCTCTGCGCCAGCGTCTTCTACATGCTCTTCACCGCCGCCGTCTACCACGCCGTGCCGTGGAGCTACGTCGCCGACGAGGCGATGCGCCGCGACGTGAACGCGCCGGGCCTGCTCGGCTACGTGCTGCCGCGTGGATGGACGGTGGCCATCGTGGCGGGTGGCGCGGTCGCGCTCGCGAAGGACGTGCCCGCGATGCTGCTCGGTGTCTCGCGCCTGATGTTCGCGTGGGCCGAGGACGGGATCTTTCCGCGGTCGGTGGCGGCGCTGCATCCCCGGCACCGCACGCCGCACGTCGCGATCATCGCCAGCGCCGCGATGGCCACGGTCTCGGTGCTCGGCTGCCACCTGGCGGGCAACATGTTCCTCGGCGTCGACATCCTCGTGACGGCGATGCTCGTGAACTACATCCTGATGTGCGTGTCAGTGCTCACCCTGCCCCACCGGAACCCCGCGCTGGCGGCCGAGGTGCGCGTGCTCCCGAACCGCACGGCGCAGGTGGCGGTGGCGGTGGCGGGCATCGTCGTGCTGGGGGGCTTCCTCGGCATGCACACGGTGAAGGACCTGGCCGCACCCGTCACCGCCTGGTACTTCCGCTCCACGCCGGTGTGGGCGCTGGTGATGGGCGTGGCGACGGTGATCTTCCTCCGCGAGATGTCCGCGCTGCGCCGCCGCGGTGTGGACGTGCCCGCGATCTTCGCCACCCTGCCCCCCGAATGAGCGCACGATGACCACAGCCGCCGAACGCATCACCCTCGCGCCCGACCTGACGATCGCCCGTGTGGTGACCGGCCTCTGGCAGGTGGCGGACATGGAGCGGGACGGCACGACACTCGATCCCGATGCCACCGCCGCGCGCATGGCCCCCTATGCCGAGGCGGGGTTCACGACCTTCGACATGGCCGACCACTACGGCTCGTCGGAGGTGATCGCGGGCCGGTTCCGCCGCGGCCATCCGCAGCGCCCCGTGCAGCTGTTCACGAAGTGGGTGCCCCGGCCCGGCCCGGTCACGCGCGAGGCGGTGCGCGAGGCGGTGGAGCGTGCCGCGGTGCGCATGGGTGGCGGGCCGGTGGACCTCATGCAGTTCCACGCCTGGACGTTCGCGGATGCCCACTGGCTGGACGCCCTCTCCCACCTGCACGAGCTGCAGCGCGAGGGGGCCATCCGGCACCTCGGCGTGACCAACTTCGACAGCGCGCACCTGCGGATCGCGGTCGCAAGCGGGATCCCGATCCTGACCAACCAGGTGTCGTTCTCGCTGCTCGACCAGCGGGCGGCGGGCCGCATGGCGGCCACCTGCCTGGAGCTCGGCGTGAAGCTCCTCGCGTACGGCACGATCGCGGGAGGGCTGCTGTCGGCGCGCTGGCAGATGCGACCCGAGCCGCCGCGCGACGACCTCACGACGTGGTCGCTGATGAAATACGGCCGGTTCATGCAGGCCGCCGGCGGGTGGACCGCGCTGCAGCGGGTGCTCGCCGTCACCTCGGCGATCGCACAGAAGCACGGCGTGTCGATGGCGAACGTCGCGGCGCGGCACATCCTCGACTTCCCGGCCGTCGCCGGCGTCATCATCGGCGCACGCCTGGGCGAGCGCGAGCACATCGACGACAATGCGCGCATTGCCACCCTGCGCTTCGACGAGAGCGACCGCGCGGCGCTGCGCGACGTGCTCGGGACGCTGACGCCGATTCCCGGCGACTGCGGCGACGAGTACCGCAAGCCGCCGTACCTCACCGCCTCGGGTGACCTCAGCCATCACATCGAGGCCTTCCCGGCGCCGTACGCCGTGACGCGGGTCAGTGCGAGCCGGTCGTACTGCCTGAGCGGCACGCCGTGGGAGCCGCTCGCCGGCTACAGCCGCGCCGTGCGACTCGGCAACCGGATCCAGGTGTCGGGCACGACGGCCACGCACGGGTCGAAGACCATCGGCGGCACCGACCCTGCCGCGCAGACGCACTTCGTGGTGGACAAGATCGAGGGCGCCCTGGTGTCGCTGGGGGCACGCCTCGACGATGTCGTGCGGACGCGCGTCTACGTGACCGACATCGCACAGTGGGAGCCGATCGCGCGGGCGCTGGGCGACCGCTTCGGCCACATCCGTCCCGCGAACACGATGGTGCAGGCCCCGCTCATCGGGAGTGAGTACCTGGTGGAGATCGAGGCCGATGCGGAAGTGACCGACTGAGCAGCTGACGGGCGCACCGGCGGACGGGCGCGCCGCGTCAGGAACTGCACGAGAGCATCGAGGAGCCCGGCTTGTGCCGCGCCCACTCGGGGCGCATGCCCGCCAGCTCGTCCGGCACCTCGTCGTACGGCCGCCGGAGCACGGCGAGCAGGGTGTGGACGAGCGACTCGTCGCCGGCTTCCGCGCGTTCGATGGCCGTCTGCGCGAGGTGGTTGCGCAGCACGAACCGCGGGTTGACGCCATGCATGCGTGCCCGCCGTGCCGCGGCCGTGTCGCCCGGGGCGAGGGCGGCGTGCCATCGCTGCAGCCAGTCCGCCAGCGCCGCGCGGTGCCGGTCGAGGCGTTGCGCGTCGTACGAGACGGTGCCGAGCTGTTCGACGACGTCGGTCGTGTCGGTGCGCACGTCCGGCAGGTCGCCGAGTGCACGGAAGAACCTGGTGAAGTCCAGCGCGCAGTCCCGCAGCAGCGTCCACGCCTCGGCGATCAGCGCGTCTTCCGCCTCGCCTGCGTCGACGATGCCGAACTTGGCCCGGGTCATCCGGCCGGACTCGTGGCGAAAGGTGCCGGCATAGCGGTCGAGCCCCGCCTGGAGCGCGTCGGGGCCGTCGAAGAGCGGCGCGATGGCGTTGGCGAGTTGCACGAGGTTCCACTGCGCGACGGCCGGCTGCTGCCCGTAGCGATAGCGGCGGCCGGCGGCATCCGTCGTGTTCGGCGTCCAGTCGGGATCGTAGTCCTCCAGCCAGCCGTACGGTCCGTAGTCGATCGTGAGGCCGAGGATCGACATGTTGTCGGTGTTCATCACGCCATGCACGAAGCCGACGCGCATCCAGTGCGCGACCATCACCGCCGTCCGTTCGCAGACCTCGAGGAACCACTGCGCGCGCCGGGACGCGGGATCGCCGTCGATGTGCGGGAAGTCGCGGGCGATGGTGAACGCCACCAGCCGCTCCAGGAGCGCGAGGTCACCGCGGGCGGCGAGGATCTCGAAGTTGCCGAACCGGATGAAGGACGGCGCCACGCGGCAGACGATCGCGCCCGGCTCGAGCCGCGCATTCCCGTCGTAGAACATGTCACGCAGCACGCGGTCACCGGTGGCGACGAGGGAGAGCGCGCGCGTGGTGGGCACGCCGAGGTGGAACATCGCCTCGCTGCACAGGAACTCGCGGATGGACGAGCGGAGCACCGCGCGTCCGTCGGCCGCGCGTGAGTATGGGGTGGGACCGGCGCCCTTGAGCTGCAGCTCCCACCGCTCGCCCGAGGCGTTGACGGTCTCGCCGAGCGTGATCGCGCGGCCATCACCGAGCTGGCCCGCCCAGTTCCCGAACTGGTGGCCGCCGTAGCAGGCGGCGTACGGCGCCATGCCGTCGTAGAGGGCGTTGCCGCCGAAGACCGCCGCGAAATCCGGCGCAGCCACGTCCGCCGGCGAGAAGCCGACCAGCGCCGCGACATCCGGCGCATGTGCCACCAGGCGCGGCGCGGCAACCGGGGTGGGTGCCGCATGGCTCCACGCTGCGTGCCGCACCTGGCGACGCTCGGGCGTGCGGTCGGGATCGCCGGGCAGTTCCCGGACGAAGCGGTTGTCGAACGTCAGCGGGGACGTGGGCATGGAGGAAGGTACCGGGGCCTCGCGCGGGCCTGCCGGATTCAGGGCCCGCCGGACTCAGAGTCGCCGGTGCACCAGCGCGGGGAGCCGGCGCCGGATCGCATGCATCCGCTCGCTGTCGAATGGTGCGAGCGCAATACCCTCACCCTCCTCGACACACGCGACCACGTCACCCCACGGATCGACGATCATCGAGTGGCCCCAGGTTCGCCGCCCGTCGGCATGCACCCCGCCCTGCGCGGCGGCCAGCACGTAGCACTGGTTCTCCACCGCGCGGGCGCGCAGCAGCAGCTCCCAGTGCCGTTCTCCGGTGGCGTGCGTGAACGCCGATGGCGCGCAGATCAGGTCGAGCGGCGGCTGTCCCGGCGTGAAGGCCAGTGCGCGGAAGAGCTCCGGGAAGCGGAGGTCGTAGCAGACACTCAGGCCGACGCGCAGGCCGGCACCCAGCACCGACACGGGCGCGCTGCCTGCCTCGAGCACGGTGCCCTCATCGTACGACGCGTCCCCGTCGGCGAAGGCGAACAGGTGCATCTTGTCATAGCGTGCGGCGAGGGTCCCGTCGGGGCCGAACAGCAGGCTCGCATTCCGCACCCGGTCGGTGCCGGCGGCCAGGATCGGCACCGTCCCGCCCAGCAGCCAGACGGCATGGCGGCGCGCGAGCCCCGCCAGCGCCTGCTGGATCGGCCCGTCGCCCGCCCGCTCCGCGATCTCACGGCGGCCGGCGTCGTCGGTGCCCATGCGGCAGAAGTACTCCGGCAGGGAGATGAACGTTGCCCCGCGCGCGGCGGCCTGCGCGACCAGGTGCGCGGCCGTCGCGAGGTTGTCGGCCACGTCGGCGGACGAGACCATCTGGATGGCAGCGAGCGTCGGCATCCACCAAGCCTATCGGGGCGTGGCCGCGGAGGGGAGCGAGACCGGGCGCGCTTGACCTCCGCGGTGCCGGCGGTGTTCGTTCGCGATGCACTCATTCCGCCAGACCGCCGTCACCGCCCTGCTCGTGCTGCTCACCGCCTGCGGCGGTGGCTCCGACAACGGTGGCGTCACGCCGCCTCCCGTCGTGCCACCGGTGGTGACGCCCCCGGTGCTCGGGCAGGCCTACACCCCCAGCGGCCACGCCGCCGCCGGCGACGTGTTCGTGCACATGTTCGAGTGGCGCTGGCCGGACCTGGCACGCGAGTGCGAACAGTGGCTGGGCCCGCGCGGATACAAGGCGGTGCAGATCTCCCCGCCATCCGAGCACGCGATCATCCGCAACGCGGGCGCGTTCTTCCCGTGGTGGCAGCGCTACCAGACCGTGAGCTACAAGCTGGACCAGTCCCGGTCGGGCACGGAGGCAGAGCTCCGCGACATGGTGACGCGATGCAAGGCGGTGGGAGTGGACGTGTACGCCGACGTGGTGATCAACCACATGACCGCCGGCAGCGGCACCGGGAGCGCGGGCACGGTCTACACGAAGTACAGCTACCCGCCGGTGCCCTACTCGCCCATCGACTTCCACAGTGCCTGCGGCATCGACTCCTACGCGGTGGCGTCACAGGTCCAGAACTGCGAACTGGTCGGTCTCGCCGACCTCGAGACCGCGTCGGAGGGTGTGCGCGACCGGATCGCCGCCTACCTGATCGCGCTCAACGCCCTCGGCATCGCAGGCTACCGCGTGGACGCGGCGAAACACGTGCCCGCGATCGACCTCGATGCGATCCTGACCCGTGTGAACAATGCCGCGGCGGCGGCAGGCCGGCCGAAGCCTTATGTCTTCCTCGAGGTGATCCAGGGGGCGGGCGATGCCGTGACGGCGCTGCAGTACTACGGCGTCGGCTTCGCCTCGGGCGGCGCCACCGACATCACCGACTTCAACTACGGCAACCAGGTCAGCAGCGCCTTCTACGGCCGCGGCGGCCTCACGCTCTACTCCGCACTGCAGTCGATCAGCAGCGCGGTGCTGCCGTCCGACAAGAGCGTGGTGTTCATCGACAACCACGACACCCAGCGTGGCAGCGCATTGTACTACGCCGACTCCACCTACGAACTGGCGGCGGTGCTGATGCTCGGTCACTCCCAGGGGTACCCGAGCCTCATGTCGAGCTACGGCGTCGACCGCTCAGGCCAGCTCTCACGCGACGCCGGCCCGCCGTCCGACGGCAGCGGGAACACCATCGGCACGTACACGCCGGATCTCAACTCGCGCTGCACCGTGCTGTTCGGCGAGGTCCAGGCCGGCCAGTGGATCTGCGAGCACCGCAGCCTGGCCATCTCGAACATGGTCGCCTTCCGGAAGGCGACCGCCGGCACGCCGACCAGCAACTGCGGACGGGCGGACTGGCAGGTGGCGGGCGACCCGAACCGCGTCGCGTTCGGCCGCGACGGCGCCGGCTTCGTCGCGATGAGCCTGAGCGCGACGGAAGGCACGACGGCGCTGCCAACCCGGCTCCCGGCCGGCACGTACTGCAACGTCGCGCAGGACACGTACATCCCGGGTCCGGGCGTGTCCGGCACCTGCACCGGCACCGGGGTGGTGGTCGGGGCCGACGGCAGCGCGGCGATCACGCTCACGCGGCGGAGCGCCGTGGCGTTGCACGTCAAGGCGCGCCTGAACTGACGCGCCGCCGGCCGCCGGTGCGTCAGGCCGGCTTGTAGACCATGCACCAGAGCGACCAGAGGAGCGGCACCGCCGCCAGCCAGCCGGTGGCATTCCATCGCCCGTAGGTGCGCCGCAACTCCGCATCCTGGCCCGGCCCGAAGCGCAGCATCTTCCGCTGTGCCGGCACCAGCACCAGCAGCCAGACGGTGGTGGAGAGCGAGAGACCGATGATCGCCTCGCGGATCCAGCGCGTGCCCCACATCGGATAGCCGCGGCCGAGCGCGAGGGTCACACCGGTGCCGACCAGCAGGATCGCTCCACCGAGCGTGAACACCCAGTCCGTGATGACGATCGCCCGGGCCGGCAGCCGGAAGTCGATACGTTCGCGCTCGCGGAACATGATCGCCGCCCAGACGCCGGTGACGATCACGTTGCCGGCGAAGAGGATCGCCGCGAGGACATGCACCACGCGGATCGCACGAAGCGCACTGTCGGACAGGATCATGGCGGGACGGGCACGGCGACGGGTGGGGAGGAACGACGGTCTCGTGGCGGCGAGGCGCGGCGCAATCTGCGCGGCGGCCGCACCACCCGCCACGCATGCGCCGCGACGCCGCGCATGGCGGTCGACAAGAAACGAAAAGCCCGCACAGGGCGGGCTCTTCGGCTCAGCTTCTCTCGTGGTGCGTGCCCGGCGTCAGCCGAGCTTGTCCATCGTCTTCGTTTCTTCCGCCAGCAGGTAGTAGAACGTGACGCGGCTCTTGTTGCGCTCGGTCTTCATGCGTGACGCCACGCGCTGGATGCCGGCCTCGGCGTCCTCCGCAGAGAGCCCGAGCTTCTTGGCGGCATAGCCGACCTTGACGCGCTCGAGCTCTGCCGGATCACTGGTGGAGACGAGCGAAGAATCCTTGTTGCGGAGGGCAATGCCACAGTACTTCACGATGGACGCGACCGCGGCCTCATCGACGTCCGACGCAAACTTCTTCACGTCCTCGACATACTCGCTCACGCAAACCTCCTGGAAGGAACCCACGGTGGATGTGCTGCTGAGAATATTCTAATCAGCACCGTAGGGTGCGACTCGGCCGCTGGAATGTCAATCAGGGAAACGGCGTGATGGCTCGGGGTTCGTGACCCTCGCCGTTGAAAGGCTGAGTTCGCCAGCAAGGACGGTGGCGCGACGATTCCGGGGCATACTCGTCTGTTTCTGACCAAGCAGTCCCGCCGCGATCCCACCCTGTCCCGCACGATGTCCCTCGTTCCCCCCGTCCTCCGCGGTCACCCGCCGCTACGCGCGTCCCGCCGACTGCGATGCGCCATGCTGGTCGTCGTCGCGGCCTGTGGCGCGGGGTGCGGCGGCGTCACCGAGCCGGGAACCGCCGGGGTCCCGGTCACCGGTGCCTGGCGTTACACCGCGCGGCAGAGCGCACCTGCGGTGGCCGACCTTGCCGG
This sequence comes from Gemmatimonadaceae bacterium, assembly GCA_020851035.1. Classification (NCBI taxonomy): domain Bacteria; kingdom Pseudomonadati; phylum Gemmatimonadota; class Gemmatimonadia; order Gemmatimonadales; family Gemmatimonadaceae; species Gemmatimonadaceae bacterium. The sequence goes on from JADZDM010000007.1 coordinate 160,619, forward strand.
CACGCTGCAGTTCTCCACGCAGCGCGGCGCGGGCATTGCCGGCGCACTGGACGTCGTGGAGACCGACGCGCGGGGCGTGCAGCGGCGGATCGCCGGTCCGCTGGCCGGGCGCACGGTGGACTCGACCACCGTCGACTTCGACCTCAGCGTGAGCGGGGCGACGCGCCGCCACGTGGGTATGGTGCGCGGCGATTCGCTGACGGGCACCTGGTTCGAGCAGTCGTCCGACGGGGGCGCTCCCACGGCCTCCGGCAGCTTCCGCGCGGCACGGACGCCCTGACCGGCCCTACGGGATCGGCTGCGACGGCGCGGCGCGGATGCCGTCGCCGAAGGTCACGGCGAGCAGCAGCACCAGCTTCGTGGCCGGCAGGCTGCTGGGGGCATCCGCCCACTCGGTGAGTGTGTGCTGGTTGCCGCCACGCGACCGGCCGATCGCGATGCTCGGCACGCCGCGCACCACGCCCACGTTGCCGTCGGTGCTCCCGGTCGCGATCGCCTCCGGCGCACCGGGCAGCCCGTCGATGCCGAGCTGCTTCTGGATGTCGATGGCCGTCTGGACCAGTGGGTGCCGTCGTGCCGGTTCGAGTTGCGCAGTGGTGCCGCCGGCCTGGTTCTTCTGGTCGACCTCCACGCGCAGCCCCACCCGCTCACGCGTCGCGGCCTCCTGCGCGATGCGCCCGATGGTCCGGTCCAGCGAGTCGAGCAGGATCGGGTCCACCGAGCGCAGGTCGACGGTGAAGTAAAGCTCCTGCGGCACGCCGTTGAAGATCACGCCGCCGTGCACCTGGCCGATGTTCACCACCGCGCCCTCCGGCAGCGCCGGGAACTGCAACGCGTAGATGCGCTGGATCGCATCCGCGAGGGCCTTCACCGGGGTGGGCTTGCCGCGGGAGGTGACGGTGTGCGAGCCGGGGCTCGTGAAGACGTACTTCGTCCAGTAGATGCCGAGCGCGCCGTAGTTGATCGGGCCGAGGCCACCGTCCATGGAGATCAGCAGGTCGGGCTTCGGGTTGTGGTCGAACCAGTAGTTCATGCCCCGCAGGCCGAGTTCCTCCTGCACGGTGGCGACGAACACCAGGTTGCCGCGGGTGCGCACGCGGGCGGCGTTGAGGGCGCGGATGGTGGCGAGCATGTTGGCCACCGAGGCGCTGTTGTCGAAGACGCCAGGCCCGTGCAGCGTGTCGCCCGCCACGCGCACCGTGAGGTTCGTCTCGAGCGGGTGGACGATGTCGAGGTGGGCGGCGAACACCACGGTCGGCCCGCCACCGCTGCCGGCACGCACGCCGGTGACGTTGCCGATGGAATCGGTGCTCACGCGCAGCCCTTCGGCTTCCATCGCGGCGCGCACGTAGGCGGCGCGCTGTGCCTCATAACGTGACTTGCCGGGCATCTCCGCGATGCGGATCCACTCCTCGACGTGCTTCGGCATGCCCTGCTCGACATGGGCGAGCGCGGCGCGCACGTCGGGGCGGCGCAGCACCGCCGCGTCCCAGGCTGTCGGGTAGGAGGCCTGGGCTGCGGCATGGGCAATGGGCAGCGCGGCCGCCAGGAGGATCGCAGCGCACGAGTGACGTGGCAGGGGCATCGGTGGGAGCGGCGTGTGTGGTGGGTGAGGCGGGCGCGGGAACGATATCAACGTGCGCGCACGGCAGCCCTCGCGCAGGCGGGGAGCCGGAAGGCACCGATCCGGCTGGAGTACGACGTGGCGCCGGCCGCGAGGTAGTCACCGACGTACCAGATCGTGCAGTCGTCGCGGGGGTCGATGGCCGTCTGCGTGTAGTCCTCCCATCGGAGTGTGCCCGACTGCGACCCGGCCCCGTGCACGAGCACCTGCTCCCTGAGCGTCAGCCTGCCGCGTGGATCGCCGGCGCGCCGGCCCGCGAACCGCTGCCCCGGCGCGGCCGTCGCGGACCCGAACGAGTACCCGATCCCGATGTCCCCGAAGCGATCGATGGCGGGGCTGCCGAGCCAGCGAAAGCCGCTGTCGGGGGCGAAGGTGCCCTGCTGCGCCACGTGCAGCGTGCGATCGGCGTTCACGCGCAGCTCGTACCAGCGCACGCCGCCGCCACGCGACTCGGTGTCCACCGAGTGCACGGCCACGATCGACTCGCGGTTGCCGATGCGCCGGTACACCACGCGGGCCATCAGCTTGTCGCCCTGCGCATCGAGGCGCCGCTCCACGCCCGGTTGCGGCACGCAGTTCGTGAGCTGCCCGCCGCACAGGTACCGGTACGGGGCCACCGCGATCGGCACCGGACCGCTGACCCGCGTCTGCGTGACGTCGTTCCAGTCCACGTGAAAGCTCCAGGCGTGGAGCACGCTGTCGGTGAGCTGGCCGCGCAGCTGTGTGCCGCCGGCGGCGAGCATGATGTTCGGCGCGCCGGCCGGCGGCAGCGTGGGGCCGTCGAGGTCGACGTTGTTGAGGAAGTTCACGCCACTGATGACCACGCATTGCTCTGTGGCCGGTTCCCCGCGCAGCATCCGCGCGCGGTCCACCACGCAGGCGTGCTTCTCGATCACGTCGTCGCCGGTGCTGGTGGGGACGTAGTAGCCGTCGGGCCACACCGCTGGCCGCGGATAGTCCGGGAAGAGCGGCCGGATGAACTCGTAGCGATACCAGGCGCCGGTGGGATCGGCGGTGGCGCTCACCGCGTAACACATCGCGTAGGTGCCCGAGTCGCGCGGGGCCGGGGGACGCGGGCCGAGGGTGTCGATCGCCGGCGCCGGCACGAACAGCGGCACCGCGGGGCCGGGCTGGTCGGCGCGAAACGGCTGGCTCAGCCGCGCCGGTCCACCGGGTGCCGGCGGCTCCGGATCGTCCGCGTGCCACTCACTGCGCTGGAACACCGGGATCACCACCAGCCAGCGATCGGCGAGCTGATCGTAGCGCGCAACGGCGTCGCCGCTGTTGCGCCGGCCGCAGGCGCCGCCGGCACCGTGAAAGAGCGTATTGGTGGGCACCGGGCCGTACAACACGCGACCGGTGCTGTCGAAGCGCGCGCCGCGCCGGCTGAAGATCGCGAGCCGCGTGTTGACGACCTGCACGATGTGGTCGCGACCGACCGCCAGCGTGTTGTCGGACGGATTGCGGAGCGCAGCGCGCCCCTGTGGGCCGGTGAAGCCGTTTCCCAGTCCCTCGAACGACTCCACCAGCGCCGGCGCATCGGCGGCGCCCATCGCCACCTGCTCCACGCCGGCCGCCGTGAGCGGCGCTGCGGGCCGGCGGGCGTGGCACCCCGACAGCAGGAACACGAGCGGGGCCAGCCAAAGCGCACCCGTCCCGCGCCGCCACACCCGACGTCGCTCGGCATCACGATTCCACGTCACGTCCGGTCGTCCTGTTGCTGATGAGGGAGGAGGGATACCCTGCCAGCCCAAACTGCCGGACAGCCAGCCGGGATGCCAGCCACCACGGCCGAGTCCGGAGCAAGGCGACCCCAATTCCCATGCCGCATTGACGGCGCGCGCTCCGGGGCGCAGTGTCCCAAGTACGAACGAAGTCCGGTGTCCCCGAGGAGGTACCACATGGTCTCCACCGTACGCGCGGCATTCGTCGGTCTCGCTCTCATCGGCTGCAGTGCACACGCTGGCGCACAGGCGGCTGCGCAGGCCCTGGCGGCCGCGGACCGCGTGCAGTTCATCAAGGTGATCGCACGCGACTACGTCTTCGACGCCCCCGCCACCGTGCAGGCCGGCATCGCCACCATCCAGCTCGTGAACCAGGGTGCGGACATCCACCATCTCACCGTCCAGGAGCTGCCTGCAGGCCGCACGGTGAAGGAGTTCTTCGATGCCACGCGGGTGGGCCGCGCACCGTCATGGAGCCGGAGCCTCGGCCAGACGGCGACGATCGCCAATGGCACGGAGACGTTCATCTCGTTCCGCATGCCGCCCGGCCGCTACATCCTCTCATGCATCATTCCCGCGAGTGACGGCCGGTCACACGTGGCGAAGGGCATGTATCAACTCATCACCGCCACCGCCGGCCCGGTGGCGGCGACGGCGCCACGCCCCCCTGCCCCGCGACGTCCCTGAGCATCGAAGGGCAGCGTCCGCCCGCGATGCACCGTGTTGGACGCTGCCCTCCGGCGAAGCAGGGGTGCTTCTGCGCTCGTCACCGCGCCACCGCACGCTGGGCAGTCGGTGCCAGGCGCGTCACCTCACTTGACCGAGACGGTCACCGAGGTGGTTCCGACGGCGAGGCTGCCTTTCCGTGCCGTCACGGTGACCACGATGCTGGCCGCCGAGCCGAACGTGATCACCTGGCGTCGCAGGTTGGTGCCGGCCATCGTGGCGACATTGCCGAGCTTCCACGCGTAGACCAGCGTCGGCGCGTCGGCGGCGGTGACACCGGCCGGCACGCCCGCAGTGATCGTGCAGGTCCGCGCCACGCAGCTCGAAGTGAGCGACATCGTGGCAGCGGGTGCCGGAGTGGCCGGCGCCGGGGCTGGGATCGGTGCGGGGGCCGGCGTCGTGCCGGCGACGGGCAGGCGACGCAGCGTGAGCAGTCGGTTCGGCGTGCCCGCCATCAATCCCTGTATCCCACCGCTCGTACTCTCCGCGATCAGCCAGGCTGCCACCGCATCCGGCGTGGCGGCCTTGTTCACGCCGAGGTACGCCGCCGCCGCGCCAGCGACGAAGGGCGTGGACATCGAGGTCCCGGAGCCGATCACGCCGGCAGCGTCGGACGACGAGCCGGCACCGAGGATCCGCTCACCCGGCGCGCTGAGGTCCACGCACCTGCCGCCATTCGAGAAGGCGGCGCGGATGTCGACGGCGCCGTTCGCCGTGGCGCCGACGGTGATCGCGCCCGGCGCGCGGGCCGGGGAGGTGCCACAGGCGTCCGCGCCCTCGTTGCCGGCGGCCACCGCCACCACGATGCCGGCGGCACGCAGGCGATCCACGAGGGCATCGACCACCGTGCTGCCGCCACGGAAGCCAAGGCTCATGTTCGCCACCATCGGCCCGGCCACGCGCCGCTTCTCCGCGATCACCCAGTCGACGCCGCGTGCGAGCTCCACGTTCGTGCCCGACCCCTGCGCGTTGAGCACCTGCACGTCGAGCAGCTGCGCCAGCGGTGCCGTACCGAAGGTGGTGCCCGCGGCCAGCGACGCCACGTACGTGCCGTGCCCCTGCACATCCCCGCTGGTCTTGGCCCTGGCGGCGAAGGCATCGTAGCCGCCGACCACGCGCCCGCGCAGGTCGGAGTGCGTCCAACGGATGCCGGTGTCGAAGATGGCGATGCGCACGCCGGCGCCATCGGTGCCGAAGCGCGTGACCCTGCCATTCAGCGGCAGCGCCACCTGGTCGATGCGATCGAGGGCCCACGACGACGTCGTGACAAGGCCGGTCACGCTCGAATGCATCTCACGCACGGGCTCCACGAGCGCGACGGCCGGGTCGGCGCGCAGCGCCCGTGCGTCAGCCGTGGTGCCGCTCAGCACCGCGGCGTGGAGTGACGTGAGCACTTCCACCGCCGGCTCCACCTCCACCACCCTGGCGCTCACACCCGGTGCGGAAATGGTGGCGCTCGTGCGCAGCGACGGCAGCCCGCGCACGATGCGGCCGATGGCGGCCGACGCATCGCCGGTGGTGTCGCGCAGCAACACGATGTACGACGTCGGCCGCTCGGCCGGTGCCGACGAGGCGGAGGTGGCCGTCGGGCCGTCAGTGCAGCCGGCGAAGATGAGTGCGGTGACGGCGAGGACGCCGGACGACAGGGGAAAACGGGACACGACAGCGCTCCATTCCGGGATGGTGGCACATGTCGTCCGACCTGCGCATGGCATCGCGGACGCCCCAGGGGTCGCCGCGGATGTGTCTGTGCTTCGGTGACCGCCCGGGCTCGGGCGAACCGAGCTGGCTGGCTGTGCGGACCGCCGTCACCGGCGGGGTGCTCTTATCGGACAACGAGACCAGAAGCAGTCTCGACCATTCAGCTCAATACTTGAGTTCGTTGAGCCCGATTGCCCGCGCCGTCTGTTTCGGCGGGGTCAGGCGCTGGCCGGCATCCCGTCGTCGTCGCAGTGCCGGCCCTGCACGGCGGTGAGCATGGCGAGGGCCTCCCGGGTGGCCGCCACGTCGTGGGTGCGCACGATGCGGGCACCGGCCTGCACCGCCAGCACGTGGGCCACCACGCTGCCGATCACACGGCGGCGTGCCTCGGCCACCCCGGTGGCGAGGCCGATGAAGCGCTTCCGTGAGGCACCGACGAGCAGCGGGTACCCGACGGCACCGAGCCGGGCCAGCCCGCGCAGTAGCGCCAGGGAGTGCTCGGGGGTCTTGGCGAAGCCGAGGCCGGGGTCGAGCACGATCGCGTCCGACGTCACGCCTGCCGCGCGCGCCAGCGCGACCTGCGCGCCGAGTTCCGAGAGCACGGCGGGCACCGGGTCGTGCCCGTAGGCGGCGTGCACGTATGTCGCCATCTCGCTCACCGCGCCGCGTGAGTGCATCAGCACCAGCCCGGCCCCGGTCTCGGCCGCGAGCGGGAAGAGCTGCGGATCGAGCCGGCCGGCCGACACGTCGTTGATGATGTGCGCGCCGGCCGCGAGCGCGGCGCGTGCCACAGCGGCCTTGGTGGTGTCCACCGACACGAGGAGCGCGGGGCAGTGCTCGCGCACTGCCTCGAGCACGGGGAGCACGCGGTCCAGCTCCGTCGCGAGCGGAACCGCGCGCGCGCCCGGCCGGGTGGACTCACCACCGATGTCGATGATGGTGGCGCCATCGCGGAGCGCGCTCGCCGCGTACTCCACGGCCAGCGCGACCGAGTAGCGCTCGCCACCGTCGCTGAAGGAGTCCGGCGTGACGTTGCAGATCGCCATGATCTGCGGCGTGGAGAGGTCGAGGACCGTGTCACGCAAACGCCACCGCGCCGCAGGTGCGGCCGGTGGCGTCCGGGTGCTGGCGCCGTCTTCGCGCCGCGGCATCAGCGCAGTCGGCGTGCCGCTGCGCGCGCCCTCATGCCGGCTGGATGCCGGGCCCGCCGAGCAGTGGCGGCGCGATCCGCTTGGGCTCGGGCACCTGCGCCACGACCGGGGGCGTGACCACCGGCGGGGTGAGGCTCGAGGGCGGGTCGATGCGGGGCGGGAGGATCTGACCCTGCACCAGCAGCCCGATGTCCTCACGGGTCAGCGTCTCACGCTCGAGCAGGTTCTTCGCCAGCGAATGCAGCAGGTCGATGTTCTCCTCGAGTGCGGCCTTGGCGCGGTTGTACGCCTCCTTGATCACGCGGCTGACTTCCGCATCCACGAGCTGGGCGGTCTTCTCGCTCACCTCGCGGCGGCTCGTCAGCTCACGGCCGAGGAACATTTCCTGTTCGTTGTCGCCGACGAGGATCGGCCCGACGGCATCCGAGAGCCCCCACTGCGACACGTAGCGCCGCGCGATGCCGGTGGCCTGCTGGATGTCGCTGCTGGCACCGGTGGTCACGTGGTCCCGACCGAAGATCAACTCCTCGGCCGTGCGTCCGCCGTACGCCATCACGAGGCGTGCCTCGATCTGCTCACGGGTCACACTCACGCGATCGTCTTCCGGCAGCGTGAACGCGACACCGAGTGCGCGGCCGCGCGGCACGATCGTGACCTTATGCAACGGATCGTTGCCCTTGATCTTGATCGCGCAGACGGCGTGTCCGGCCTCGTGGTACGCGGTCAGGCGGCGCTCCTCGTCGCGCATCACGAGCGACTTGCGCTCGGCGCCGAGCTGCACCTTGTCCTTCGCCTCCTCGAGGTCGGTCATGTAGATCTTGTCGTGCCCGCGGCGCGCGGCCAGCAGCGCGCCCTCGTTCACGAGGTTCGCCAGGTCCGCACCCGCCATGCCCGGCGTGCCCTTCGCCAGCGACGTCACGTCGACGTCATCGGCGATCGGCTTGTTGCGGATGTGCACGCGCAGGATGCCCTCGCGGCCGCGCAGGTCCGGCGCGTCGACCACGATCTGGCGGTCGAAGCGGCCCGGGCGCAGCAGTGCGGGATCGAGCACGTCGGGACGGTTGGTCGCCGCGATCAGGATCACGCCTTCGTTGGACTCGAAGCCGTCCATCTCGACCAGGAGCTGGTTGAGCGTCTGCTCGCGCTCGTCGTGGCCACCGCCCATGCCCGAGCCGCGGTGACGGCCCACGGCATCGATCTCGTCGATGAAGATGATGCAGGGTGCGCTGGCCTTGCCCTGCTCGAACAGGTCGCGCACGCGGCTGGCACCGACGCCGACGAACATCTCGACGAAGTCCGAGCCCGACATGCTGAAGAACGGCCGGCCGGCCTCACCGGCCACGGCACGTGCGAGCAGCGTCTTGCCGGTGCCCGGGGGACCCACCAGCAGGGCGCCCTTCGGCAGGCGGCCACCGAGCTTGGTGAACTTCTGCGGGTCCTTCAGGAACTCGATGATCTCCTGCAGCTCGACCTTGGCCTCGTCGGCGCCAGCGACATCGGCGAACGTCACCTTGGGGGTGTCGCCGGTGAGGAGCTTCGCCTTCGACTTGCCGAACGAGAAGGCCTTGGCGCCGCCGGCCTGCATCTGGCGGAAGAGGAACAGCCAGAAGCCGAACAGCAGCACGTACGGGAGGATGTTGATCAGCACCGAGGCGATCGACGTGCGCGCCTGCTTGGCGCTGACGTCGACGCCGGCGTTGCGCAGCGCCTTCTTGTCGTCATCGGAGATCTCGCTGACGAGGGCGGCGGAGAAACGGGAGATCTCCTTGCCCTCGACGTTGATCGGGACCTTGGTCTCGACCTGCACCTCGCGCCCGTCCACCACGACCACCTTCTTCAGGTTGCCCTTGGTGAGCTCGCGGTCGTAGAGCGTCCAGCTCAGCACCGGCGTGTCGGCCCCGCCCCGTGACGTGATCGTCACGAAGGTCACCGGGATGAGGATGATGAGGACCCAGAAGGCAAGCGTCTTCGAGAACTTGCCCCAGTTGAATCCGCCGCCCTTGTTCGGGCTCGGGTTGTTCGGCATGACGGGCATCTACAACAGGCTCGCAATGTAGGGAACGTGACGGAAGCGCTCGGCGTGGTCCAGGCCGTACCCGACCAGGAACTCGTTCGGCGCATCAAAACCAACGAACCGCACCGGGTGCGACAACTCGGTCGCGATATGCTTGTGCAGCAGCGCACAGATCTCGAGCGACGCCGGTTTCCGCTCACTCAGCAGTTCGACGAGGCGCCCCAGCGTGCGCCCCGAGTCCACGATGTCCTCCACCAGCAGGATGTGCCTGCCCTCGAGCTTCGTCTCCGGGTCGTACAGCAGGCGCACGACGCCGCTCGAGACCGTGGCATCGCCATAGCTCGACGCGACGAGGAAGTCGACCGCGAGCGGCCGGTGCACCTGCCGCACCAGGTCACTCACGAAGATGAAGCTGCCCTTCAGGAGGCCAAGCACAAGGAGATCGCCGTCCGGATACGCCTCGGTGATCTGCGCCCCGAGCTCCCGGCACTTCTCCGCCAGGGTGGCCTCGTCGTACACGATCCGCTTGACAGCACGTCCTTCCAGCCGTGGGTCCACCTTCAGCACGTCGCTCACCGCTTCAGAGATCTCCCGATGACGTCGGTCATCGCGTTGCGCGTCGTTGCGGCACACCCATCGTACCCAGACGATCACATTGCCGGGACTGCGCCTGAACGCTCACCCCCAGGCCAGGGGACTCGGGCGCCGGAAGCGCTGTCGCAAGATAAAGCTCCTTCACGCTCCGCGTGGTGCCCGCCGATCGGACGGGGAGACCGCCGCAGGAACTGCTCCAGCCCGCTCCATGGACCACTCGTCCCGCCGGCTGGTCACGCGGACGCCGCCTGCCAGCGGCATGCCCTGCCCCGTCACCCGGTGAGTAGTAAACGATGCGAGACGGGCTGTTCCTCGACGGTCGAGCGCGACGCCGATGCGGCCGGCCACCTCGGGCCAGCAGAGTGCGGCCTCGTCCCGATCGGGGAGGCGCCGCGGGTCGCGCGGCACGCTGACGCGAAGACCGCCGTCCTCCACGCGCGGCTGCCAGTGCCGGTCCACGAGTCGGGCCACATCCAGCCGCCAGGTGGCCGCCCGTGTCCCCACTGACAGCAGCCACGCCCGGAACCCCGGCTCGGCGCGCTCCAGTGCCGGCAGGAGGTCGAGGCGGACGCGGTTCCGCAGGTGGCGGCGATCCAGGTTGGAGGGGTCGTCGCGGAACGGCACGCCGAGGGTCAGCGCCCGGTCGCGAACCACCGCGCGCGGCCAGTGAAGCAGTGGGCGACGCACCGGCCCCGGGGCCAGCAGTCCGGCCAGGCCGCGGACGCCGGCGTGCCGAAGCAACCGGATGAACACCGTTTCCACCTGGTCATCCTCAGAGTGCGCCGTAGCCACCGGCGCCCCGAACTCGGCCGAGACCGCAGCCAGGAACTCCCAGCGGGCCGCGCGCCAGGCGGCTTCGCGGCGCGGGAGGGCGTGCGCCGCGGCCCCCGTGCGGACCGGGATGTCACGGGGCCCGGCCCAGGCGGCCACCAGCGCCACCGCGTCGCGGGCGGCCCGCCCCGTCCCGTGATCGAAGGTCGCGATCGCGGCCACCATCGACGGCTGGGACTCGAATACCTCGGCCGCCATCACCATCGAGTCCGCGCCACCCGACACGGCCAGCACCACCGGCCGTTCGAACGATGCCACCAGCCACCTCTCGCGCGGCGACGACGGTGCCGTTAGGATTCCGCCCAGACCCTCAACCGGTGGAGCGGGCGTGGAAACGAACGGCATTCTCGGCACCCTGTGGATGGGAATCGGCCTTGGCGCGTACTTCCTGGCACTGACCTGGATCAACGTGCTGCTCGGATCGTTCCTGTCACCGCTGTTCATCGTGCCGATGACCTGGCTGCAGGACAAGGTCTCCGGAAAGCCGGCACCGCGCAGCTAGCGCGTCCGCGCAGCTAGCGCGTCCGCGCTCGTGAGAAAGGCAGCGGGGCGTCCTCGGATCGAGGGCGCCCCGCTGTGTCTTGTCCACCGTCGGCGTCAGTCGCCGTTGGTCACCGGCTGCCCGTAGACCTCGTGTGCGGGCAGCACCACACGCTGCCCGAGCGTGATCGCCTGCCCGGCGAACTCGGCCAGCCCGCCGCCATGGTAGCCTTCCTCGCGGTGTTCGGTCGTGTCCACGCCCGCCAGCTCGTCGGCGAGGGTGAGCCGGATGCGGGTGACGGCATTGACGAGCATGACCACAGTGGGCGTCATCACGGAGACGAACGCGATCGTCGCCAGGACGGCGATCACCTGCACGCCGAGCAGGTGGGCGTTGCCGACCAGCAGGCCATCGGCGCCGTCCTTGTTGATGCCCTTCGTCGCGAAGACGCCGGTGGCGAGTGCCCCGACGATGCCGGCCACACCGTGGCAGGCGAAGACGTCGAGGGCGTCGTCGATCCTGGTGCGCGCGCGGAGCTGGATCGCGACGTAGGCGCCGGCCGAGCCGAGGCAGCCGATGGCGACGGCACTCAGCGGCGAGACGAATCCGGCGGCCGGCGTGATCGCGACGAGCCCTGCGACGGCGCCGGTGGCGGCGCCAACCGCCGTCGCGTGGCGAGTGCGGACCCATTCCACCGCCACCCACGCCAGCAGGCCGGCCGCAGCGGCGGTGTGCGTGGTGATGGCGGCGTTCGCCGCGATGCCGTTGGCGGCGAGGGCCGAGCCGGCGTTGAAACCGAACCAGCCGAACCAGAGCACACCCGCGCCGAGCAGCGTGAGCGGGACGTTGTGCGGCAGGATCGCGGTGCGTCCCGAATCGTGGCGCCGGCCGAGCATGCGCGCGAGGATGAGCGCCGCCACGCCGGCGCTGATGTGCACGACGGTGCCACCGGCGAAGTCCAGCGCGCCGAGGGAGCGCAGCCAGCCGCCATCGGCCCACACCCAGTGCGCCAGCGGCACGTAGACGAGCGCGCCCCACAGCAGTGCGAAGAGCAGGAATGCCGGGAAGCGCATCCGCTCCACGACCGCGCCGCTGATGAGCGCGACGGTGATGCCGGCGAACATCATCTGGTAGGCGGCGTAGAGCACGTGCGGCACGGCGGCGGTGTAGGTGGGGTTCGGGTCGCCACCGACGCCGGCGAGGCCGATCCAGGCGAATCCACCGAGCCAGGACGAGCCGGGCGAGAACGCCAGCGAGTAGCCCGCCACCACCCAGAACACCGACATCACCGCCAGCGCACCGAAGCTCATGAGCATCGTGTTCAGCACAGCGCGGTTGCGCGTGAGGCCACCGTAGAAGCAGGCGAGCCCCGGCACCATCATCAGCACCATCGCGGTCGAGACGAGCACCCACGCCGTGTCGCCAGCCACCAGTGTCGACACTGGCGTCATGACGCCACCTGCCGCTGCGCAAGTCGCTGCACGGCGTCGGCGGTGACGGGGGTGAGGGCGGCGGTGTCCTCCTCGCCGGTGCGGATGCGCACGACACGGTCGAGGTGCTGCACGAAGATCTTGCCGTCACCGACGTTGCCGGTGCGGGCCGACGAGAGGATGGCTGCGATGGTCGGCTCGACGTAGTGCTCGGAGACCGCCATCTCGACCTTCACTTTCTCGTGGAACTCGAGGACGACCGTCTCGGCGCGATACTGCTGCACCACCTCGCGCTCGCCACCATGGCCGGAGACGCGGGAGAAGGTGACACCGGTGACACCGGCTCTGAAGAGTGCGGCCTTCACGTCGGCAAGGCACTCGGGTCGGATGATCGCAGTGATCAGCTTCATGGGCGGCGCATTCCCCGTGATCGGTGAGAGGCGAAGAGGGCTGGAGGCCGGCGGCGGCGTTCTGTCGCATGATGGCGAGATCGGGTCCGGAATGCTATGCGGCACCGGGGGCGGGCCCGGCGCCGCGGGAGGCGGGCATCGTCGGTGCCGCTATCCTTGGGATCTGCCCCGACCGGGGGGCGGCCGGACCCCGACCCCGTGATTCATGCACCACCCCGTTCCACCCGCCGCAGTCGCGCCGCGACGCCTGGCCCTCGCGACCCTCCTGCTGACCCTCGCCGCGGCGGCGCTGCCCCTGACGGCGCAGGACATCATCCGCAGCGACCAACCCTGGCGCACCATCCGCACCCGCTGGTTCGACGTGCACTACCCGCTCGACACGGAGCGCTGGGCCCTGGATCTCGCACCGCAACTGGATGCGGTGCGGGACTCGGTGCGCGCCGTGGTGGGCCACGCGCCGGCGGGCCGCACGACCATCGTGATCGACGATCCGTACAACCAGGCGAACGGCAAGGCGATCCCGCTGCTGGGGGCACCGGTGATCCATCTCTGGGTCACGCCGCCCGGCCCGTCGGACCAGATCGCGAACCACCGTGGATGGGGGCTGAAGCTCGTGGTTCATGAGTTTGCGCACATCGCGCACCTGTCGCGCCCGGTCCGGGGGCGCTCGCAGTGGTACTGGCACGCGCTGCCCGCGCAGGTGAGCCCGATCGCGGTCCGGACGCCGCGATGGGCGATCGAGGGCTACGCGACGTGGGTCGAGGGCCGCGTGACCGGCAGCGGACGCCCGCATGGCGCGTGGCGACCGGCGCTGCTGCGCGAGCTCGCACTCGCTGGCCGCCTCCCCGGTTACGGCGCGATGAGCGCGGGCGGCGGGTACAAGGGGGGCAGCATGGCCTACCTCGCCGGCTCGGCATTCTGGGAGTGGCTGGCGGCCCAGCGCGGGGACAGCTCGATGTCGCTGGTCTTCCGCCGGCAGACGGCGCGCACGAAACGATCGTTCGACGAGGCGTTCGGCGGTGTGTACGGCGAATCGCCGGCCGCGATGTACGCGCGCTTCTCGGCCGAGCTCACGATGAAGGCCTTCGCGGTGGACACGGCGTTGCGTCGCGCCGGCCTGGTGACGGGCACGCGGCTGGCCCGCTTCACCGGCGCCGTGGGCGGGCCGGCGGCCACGCGCGACGGACGCCGGATCGCGCTGTCACTTCCGGGCACGGGCGGCCGGGCGCCGCGCATCATCGTGACGCGCCCCGACACGCAGCTGGTGACGCCGCGGGAGCGCGAGGCGGAACGCGCGCGCCTGGCCCGTGACACGGCCGACGTGGCCGCGATCCGCACCGTGCCGCGGCTCGCCGTGCCCACCGCGACCCTGACACCACGGCGCGGCCGCGTGTTCGGCAACCCGCGCTTCATCGATTCCACCGGCACGCTGCTGCTGCTCGAATCGTGGAGCGTGCGCCGCGACGGCTCGCAGCGTCCCGACCTCGCGATCTGGAACGCGGCACGGGGCACGGTGCGATTCGTCACCGACGGCGCCGCGGTGCAGGATGCAGATCCGTCACCCGACGGCACGCGGGCGGCAGCGGTGCGGTGCACCGGCGGGAGCTGCGACCTCGTGCTCGTGACGCTCGGCACCGGCGCGGTGACCACGCTGGCGGCGGGCTCCCCGGTGCGCGTCTTCAGTCACCCGCGCTGGTCACCCGACGGCCGCAGCGTGGTGACCGGGGTGCAGGAGGCCGACGGACTCTGGCGACTGGCGATGCTGGACACCGGCAGCGGCGTGCTGCGGATCGTGACACCGGACGACGACGTGAACCGCCACTCCGCGAGCTTCGATGCCAGCGGCACGGAACTGATCTACGTGAGCGAGGCGGGCGGCATCCCGAACGTCGAGTCGCTGCGGCTGTCGGATGGCGCACGCACGCAGCGCACGCGCGTGGCCGGCAGCGTGTACGAGCCCACGCCACTCGGCGCGGGCGCCGTGTTGTTCCTGGTCGAATACGCCGGCGGGATGGAGCTGCAGCGCATCGACAGCGGGACCGTGGTGCGCGGGGAGACGCCGGAGGTGGCGGCGCAGCAGCTCGTGCCCGCGATGCCACGCCCGCGCGAACCCGGCATGCGCCTGCCCGCGGACAGCATTGCCGCGCCGGCGCGGTACGGCGCGGGCCCGCGACGCCTGCGCCTGGTGGGACAGTTCGCGTGGGCGCGCGAGGGACTCACGTCGAGCGTGACCATCGCCAGCGCCGACCCGGCGAACCGGCTCACCTGGCTGCTCACCGGCTTGGCGGGCAGCGAGGCGGCGTGGCGGGGCGGCGTGGCGAGCGGTGCCTGGTACGGCTCGCGGCCGGCGCTCCGCGCCGAGGCGTTCTGGCTGGAGCAGCGGGCCACGCGGCAGGCGGGCGCGGGGCGGCTGGCGGCGACCGACGCGCGGATGGCGGGCGCATCGCTCGCTGCGGAGCTGCCGATTGCCGGCTCATCGGCCGCCCACCGGCTGTACACGAGCGCGTTCCTGGGCGCCGCGCAGGCGGCGGGAGGCGAGGTGCAGACGCGTGCGCTGGTCACCGCGCAGTATGGCATGGGTGGCGTGCTGCGGCGCCGGGTGTCAGCCGGCGGTTCGTTGCGCGGCACGGCAGGACAGCTGGGCGCCGACCAGTTCACCCGCGGCACGGCGGCGGCGTACCTGGCCGTCCGCGGGACACGGGTCGACGCGCGCCTGCACCGTGCGTCGGCGCGCACGCCGCTGAGCGAGTCGTTCACGGTCGGTGGCTTCGCGCCGCCGGTGAGCGACGAGGCGTCGCTGTCGCAGCGCGTCGGCGCGCCGTCACTGCCGGTAGGCGTGCTGCGTGCACGGTCGGTGAACGAACTCCGGGTGAGCCATCCGATGCCGTTCCTGCCCGTCGGGTCGCTGTACGCGCACGCCGTCGGCAGCGACTGGCAGCTGCGCCGGCACTCCGTGGCGCTGGGCCTGGAGCAGGGCGTGGCGCTGGACCATCTCGGCATCGTGGGGCTGCCGCGCATGCGGGTGCTGGCGGGCATCGCGCGGGTGCTGCGTGGCCCCGTGCGCAACAGCAACTCCGCCTACCTCGCGTTCGGCTGGCGACCGTGAGCGGGCGGCGGGGCGGCGGCAACGCAGATGGCCCGCACACCGGGGAGGGTGTGCGGGCCATCTGGTGCGATGCGTGTGCCGTGCGCCCCGGGTGGCGCCGTCGCGGCGCCCGTGCGCCGGCTACTTCGAGACGTGCGCGCGGAAGGAGCGCACGATGGCCGTGACGGTGTCGAACCAGACCTTGACCGACTCGTCGCTCACGCCGCCCTCGAGGTCGAAGTCGAGCTCCACGCACGGATCGCCATCGGTGTCGATGTAGGCGCGGCCGAAGCGCTTGCTCTTGTTCCACTCGTTGATGGTGTTCACGTTCGCCGAGGTGCCGCGCAGCCCGAAGTAGGCCTGCATGGTCTGGCCGGAGATGAAGAACACGATCTTGCTGCCGTTGTTCTCGACGACGACGTTGCCACGTTCGTTCACCTGCCCCGACAGCCCCTTGTCACGCAGCAGGCCGGTGAGCTGCTCGGCGGTGATGCGCTCGCGCATCTGCTGGGCGGAAACGGGGCCTGCGAGCACGAGTGCCACGGCGGCGACTGCGAACCACCGGAGCGAGCGCATGACGGACATTGTCCTACCTCTGGGAGTGAGTGTTCTGGTTGTCTGAGCCGGTGCACGACGCACCGTACTCTACCGCTCGCCATCTGCGGGGACCATCACCCGAGCGGGTGAGACGTCCGGCCGGTCCAGCGGCACCGCACCAACGCGCGTCTCACCTGACGCGCCGGCCCCCCGGCCGGAAACCTGCGGACACCGTGATCCTCAGGTGACGTGCTGCCCTGCCCCCGGAAAGACACGGGCGGGTCCCGCACTTGTCCATCAGGGGGTTGCCGGACTCACACCCGCGGCCATCCCGGCGGCCCTGCCGGTGCACCACGCCCAGAGGAAGTTGTAGCCGCCGATGGGGCCGAAGGCGTCGAGCACCTCCCCGCAGAGGAACAGGCCGGGGTGCCGGCGGCTCTCCATGGTGCGGTGGTCGATCTCGGCGAGGCTCACGCCCCCGCCGGTGACCTCCGCCTTGCGGTATCCCTCGTCGCCGGCCCAGGGCAGCTCGCCGCGGACCAGCGTGTCGACGAGGCGGATCCGTTCCTCGCGTCGCAGTTCGCTGAGTGGCCGCAGGGGATCCACGCCCGCGCGGGCCAGCAGCACGGCGGCCAGGCGCTCGGGCATCTCGGCGCGCACGGCACCGCCGGCGGTGCGCGCGCCATGTGGCTGCAGCCGCGCCGTCCACTCGTCGTCGCCGAGCGGTGTCCACCGGACGGCGAGCGTCGCACGCACGCCGTCGCGCGCCTTCGCCCGCACGGCGATGTGCGACACGTTCAGCACCGCTGGGCCGCTGTAGCCGCGATGCGTGAAGAGGAAGCCGCCGGTGGCGGTGGCACTCTCACCGGCGGCCTTCGCCGTGATCGTCACCGGGAGCGAGATGCCGGCGAGTTCGGTGAAGGCGTTCGGCTCCACCGTGAACGGGGTGAGGGCGGCATAGGTGGGATGCATGGTGTGCCCCATGCGCCGGAGCAGGGCGAGTCCGCGCCCATCACTCCCGGTGGCCGGCACGGACAGCCCGCCGGTGGCGACGATCACCGCGTCGGCGGGGAAGGTCCGGCCGTCGTCGCCCGTGACCACCCACTGCGCCTCGTGCCTTTCCACGTCCGCGACGGCAGTGCCCATCACCATGCGCACGCCGGCACGCGCGGCAGCCGTCATCAGGCCATCGCGCACGTCCCGCGCCTTGTGCGACGCAGGGAACAGCTTGCGCGACTCGACCTCCTCCTCGAGCGGGATGCCCAGGTCCTGCTCGAAGAACGCGACCTGGTTCGCGAGCGGCCAGGACCGGATGACGCGACGGAGGATGTTCGGTGAGGAGTCGGTGATGAACCGCTGCTCGTCCACACGTGCGGGGAGGACGTTGCAGCGCCCGCCGCCGCTGATCAGGATCTTGCGTCCGCCATCCTGGGTGCGCTCGATGAGCGTGGTGGCGGCGCCCGCCCGCGCGGCGAAGATCGCCGCCATGGTGCCGGCTGCGCCGGCCCCGATCACGACCACGCGCTTCATGCGGTGACCCCGGCAGCGGGTGCGGCGGGCGGCCCTGGCGCGGGCGGAATGGCAAGCAGGTTCACGGGCATGCGACCGGGCTGAAAGACCGGTGCAAGCTACTCCCGGCCGGCCAGGGCGTGCGTTGCCCGAGGCGCCGGAGCGCGCGACCGCCGCGGGCCGATTACCTCGCCCCGATCCGCGCGTCTAGGGAGCGTTGGCGCGGCGCGGATGGCCCGGCCGGCGGCAGTCAAGTTGACGCCGGAAGGGCCGATACTCGCGCGCAGTGGACCGGGTGGACACGCCGATGTGGCCGCCTGACCGAACCCCTCGCCCCAAGAGGCTGCGATGATTGCAGTGGTCATGCTGGTCACGATGCTCGGTTCCGCGCTGCTCCTGCACTCCTGGCGACGTCCGAAGCCGGCGCGGATCACGTACCCACGCGCCCAACGGTCGCGGGGTCGCCATGTTCGCTGACGACCTGCTCGACGAGGACGGGTGCAGCGACTGCGCCGATGAGGGGGTGGTGCTGGACGGCCCGGCAACGCTGCTCCGCGCGCTGATCGACGTCGAGCCGTCGCTGCCGGCCTTCACGTCAGCGCTGTGGCGCGGGCTGGTGGGTGGCGGTGCGCTCGAACACCGCGCGAACTCCCTCGCCGTGCTCAGTCCAGAGACGGCCTGAGACGATCGTCGTCCGGCCGGCGCGCACCACCACGCCGGGCAGGCTGAGCACCCGCATCCCCGCCGCGTCCACGAGCAGTTCGTGGGTGCCGGCGGGGATGCGCATGCGCACCAGGGCAACGTCACCGGGCAGCAGTGTCCAGGCGCGGGTATCCGCACGCTCGAGCGCCGTCCCCGCCACGTTGGCAAACATCCGCGCCAGCGAGCCCGCAGCCCGCGCCGCGTCGCCGTCACCGCGCTTCTTCTTCTTCTTGCCGTCATCCGAGTCGTTCTTCGCGGCCGCCTCGGCCGCCGCCTCCACGGCGCGTGCCGCGAGGTACTTGGTCACGGCGCGCGAGAGCGTGCGGGACATCAGCGCACCTCGGTCGCGACGGTAGTCCGCGGCGATGGCGTCGCTGATGCTGGCCGTGACATCAGCCGAGGCGCTGGCACCGCCCGCGACCACCGCGACCGTCCCGCCGCCCGCGAACGGTGCGCGGTGCAGCACCGGCCAGCTCAGGTCCAGGAGGTAGCTCACCCGTGCCTCACGCCACGGCGCATACCGGGTCTCGGTGAAGCGCCAGCTCGGCGTGTCGTCATACCACACGCCGCCATTGCGCAGCGCGGCGAAGTCTCCCAGCAGGCGCTCGGCGGCAAACCCGGCGCCGCCGGTGCCGGCGTTGTCGCCCGTGTAGATCGGCACGGTGAGGCCGACCGCGACCTTGTGTGCCACGTCACCGCGCTCGACGACGACCACCACGTCCCCGAGCGAGTCCGCGGGTGGGGTGAGGGTGGAGTCGAGCGGTGCGCCGAGGGCGATCGCATTGCGGCGTGCGACCACGGCATCGCTCCAGTCGCCGGATGCCTCGAAGGTGGCCGCCGCCAGCGCATGCAGCATGGCACGCAGCGGACGCTCGTCGCGATCGGGGCGGCCGAACGTGGCGAGCAGCGTGACCAGGCGGCGCGCCTCGACGGCCGCGCCATCGGGATCCCCGGCGGCATTCCAGGCCAGCAGCGCGTTGTAGTGCAGCAGCAGCCGCTCGTTGCGGCCGGCGGTGTACGGCAGTGCGTAGTCGTTGGTCACCATCGAGGTCGCAATGCGGCTGACGCTCTTGGTGAAGCGATCCTCACTGACGGCGAAGGCCTGGTCGAAGAGGGTGGCGGCCTCGCGCGAGTGGCCCGCATAACGCGCTGCGGTGCCCTGATAGAGCAGTCGGAGGAGCCGGTCGTCGGGGCTCAGCGGCGAGCGCCGGTTCCCCACCGCACGGAGCGCCGAGTCGGCCATGCCGCGATGCAACATGGTGCGCACGCGGTTGTCGTCCACCTGCATGCCGTTGGGCGCCGTGAGGTAGCTGCGCGCCGTGTTCGACAGCGTGGTGCACGCTGCCACCGGGGCAAGTACGACGGCCAGCAGGAATGAGCGCCACATGACGGGGAGTCTCAGCGGACGGACGGTGTGTGCGACAGCGGGTGGACCAGGGGTGGAGCGCGGCGTGGGGTCGCGGAACCGGCTGCGACCCCCCACCGGTGTGCGGGGCTCAGCGCGCCGGCGGCACGGCGGCCGACGGGTCCGGCGGCGGGACCGTCGCGGGGGCGGCAGCCGGCGCCGGCGCCTGCCGCTCGAGCACGATCAGCCGCTGCTGCGCGCGGGCGATGGCGTCGGCGAGTTGCGCATTCGCGTCACCGCGGGCGCGGATCCGCTCGATCTCGAGTGACTGGAGGAAGCGCTGGTAGCGGATCTGCGCCTCCACCGGCCGCATCTGCAGGTCCAGCATGGTGGCGACCTTGTACTCCAGCATCGGGTCGGCCCGCTTCAGCGCGAGGGCACGATCATAGCGGTCGAGCGCACGGACGCGATCACCGGCGGCGTTGAACTGGTCGCCCTCGCGGATCAGCGCATCGGCCATCGCGGTGGCGCGGCCGTCGGTGGTGGTGTCCGACGCGGACGACACGACGCGGATGCCCTGCGTCTCACGGTAGCTGACGGCCTCGAGCCGCTCGTCGTCGAACTGGACCATCACCACCTCGCCGGTGGCATCACGCGGCGAGCTGCCGAGCACGCGAGGCACCATCACGGTGGCGGCGCCGCTCTCGCGCAGCGTCCAGGCGGCGGGTGCGGTGCGGGTGGCGGCCATCGCCTGCGCCGGCGTCATGCCGAGCGAGATCTCGCCCTTCACGATGCTGGCGCAGATGGTGCCGCGGCAGGTGGCGACGGCCTTCGCATACACGCTGTCGCGCGCCTGCGTGAGCCGGGCGTTGTCGTCCGCACCGGTGGCGGAGGCGCGGTCGATGATGCGATCCTGCGACGCGGTCCTGTCACCGTTGGTGAGGATGGGGCGTTCGCGGATGCGGCGCGGGCCGTTGCAGGCGGCGAGCACCACGCCCGCGCCGAGCAGCGCACCGGCCCTGAGTGCGGCCTTGAGGGAGAGGGGGGTCATGGTCATGGCTCCGGGTTACCAGCCGATGCGGCGACGGTCGATGTACTTCTTGATCTTGTGCTGGCCGATCCAGACCTTCTGGTTGCTCTCGAGGTCCACGAGGAAGGCGTCGACCTGGTAGAAGACCACCTTCTCGCGTCCCTCGGCATCCTCGATCGCCTGGACGTCACCCTGCAGCATGTAGCTGGCGCCGCTCTCCTTGCCGATGCGGGCGCGGGTCTCGGCGCTGGCATTGGCCTGCTGGTCCTCACGCTCGTCGCGCACCTCGGCGCGCTCGTCGCGGCTGGCGACGAGGCGCACGCGGCCGCTGTTCACGTACGCGCGCTCGAGGTCCTTCACGAAGGTGCCGATCGGCACGTGCTCGAGGGTGCGGTTCCTGAAGGTGCCGACGATGACCGTAGGCGGCGTGCCGCCGTGCGCGGAGGCGTACTGCGCGCTCCACTGGCCGGTGAACGTCTGGTCGATGAGCGCATTGGCGACGAGCTTCGAGTCGACGTCGTTCCATCGACCGGAGAGGTCGGTGACGCTCGCCGGGTCGACGCGACTCACGCGCTTGTTGTTGCAGCCGGCAAGGGCAATGGCCGCCAGGCCAAGTGCCGCGGCGCGGCGCAGGGTGAATGGCAGGGAGGTGGTCATGACGTGCTCCTGAAGGGGCGAACGGTCGGAGTCGAGGCCGGGTGCTGTGCGGGTGCGGCGCCTCTGGATCCCGGTGTTGCATGGCCCGCGCCGCCCGGGCACCTTGTATAACGAATTGCGGATCAACGAGTTACACAATCAACGGCGAGGGTGTGTCCTCTCGCGGAGACACCTGCGTGTCTGCTTTTCCCACCCGTCGGCTGGCGGCGCTGCTGCTGGGAGGCGTCATGTTCGGATGTTCGGGAACGCGACCGGCCGACCTCGGTGTGCAGGCCGGCCGGCTGCGTCCCTGCCCCGGGACGCCGAACTGCGTGAGCTCCGAGGCGGGCACGCCGGCTGAGCAGTTGGTGAAGAGCTTCCCGGCTCCGGGCGGCGCGGCGGACCTCGAGCGCCTGGCCACCCTCGTTCGGGCGTGGCCGCGCACCGAGGTCGTCACCGCGACGCCGGGCTACCTCCACGCCGAATCGACCAGCCTGCTGATGCGATTCAAGGACGATGTGGAGTTCCGCTACGACGCAGCCAGCGGCGAAATCCACGTCCGGTCGGCATCCCGGCTCGGGAAGAGTGACCTGGGCGTGAACCGCAAGCGGGTGGAAGGGCTGCGCGACCAGTGGTTCGCGCGCTTCGGCGGCGCGCGGTAGGCCCGCCGCGCCCCGTCAGCGCGGCGCGTAGGCGACGACGGTGACCTCGATCAGGATGCCGCGCAGGCGCGCGCCGACGGTGGTCCGCGACGGATAGGGCGCCGTGAACGTGGCCTTCCAGATGTCGTTGACCGCGCCCCAGTCCTGCTCGTTGGTGAGGTAGACCGTGGCCGCAACGACATCGGCTAGCGTGGCTCCGGCCTGCGCGAGGATCTCGCGGATGTTCGCGAGCACCTGGACGGCTTGCGCCTCGACGGTGGCGCCGACGAGCGTGCCGGTGCGCGGATCGCGCGGCACCTGTCCCGAGACATGGATGAAGTCGCCTGCCCGCACTGCGGGCGTGTAGGCCCCGACGGGCGGCGGCACGTCATCGGGGAGGAAGATCGGTGTCCACGCACGGTCGGTCATGAGTCCGCCAGGGAGAAGGAAGGCCTGGCTGGAAGGGATAGCGCCCGCGCGAAACATTTGCTAACTCTTTCAGGCAATCGCCGCGTGCGGTGCGCAGTTCCGCCCACTGTTCAACCTGTCTCGAGGAGGTGATCCCATGGCCAGTCGCAGTCCTTCCGCCGGCTCGACCTGGGCAAACGGTCACCCGACCGTCGCCTGATCCACGTTGTCCAGGCCGTCGGCTCGTGACCGTGTCGAGCCGGCGTCGAAGGCAGATGGCCCGTCCCGCAGTCGCGGTGACGGGCCATCTCGTTTCCGGCCGCCGCGGGGCGTCGCACGTGCCGCTGTCGGCGCGCGTCGCCTGCGTGGTCAGGACGTGGGGCCGAGTGCGTTCTCCGCGTCGAGCGTGAAGCGCGGGATGTCGGAGGCGAAGCGGGACTTGTCCGCGCGTCGGAAGAAGTACTGCCCTTCCATGTAGCCGCTGGGCGACTTGAGCACGCAGAAGCTCTGGTACTCGTGGATGTGGCCTGGGGCGATCACCGGCAGCTCTCCGACCACGCCCTCCCCTTCCACCTCGGTGTCCTCGCCGTCACCGACCGAGTCGTGGATGAGCCACTTGCGCGACAGCAGCTGCGCGGCCTGGTCGCCGACATTCTCCAGCCGGACGAAGTAGGCGAACACGAACTGTGCGTGCGCCGGTTGTGATTGCGCCGGCAGGAACACCGGACGCACCGAGACGCGGATGCCGTGCGATTCACGGTAGAAGAAGGGGGGGCGCTTCACGCCCGCAAATTACCCCCCGAGGTCGACGGGCCGACAGGGCGCGTGCATGACGGCGGGGGCGCCAGTGCAGTCGAGCCCGGCATCACCGGGCTCGACTGCCGCAGGTCACGGGAAGATGCCGAGGTCCTGATAGCTGACCGCCACCTTGTTGATGGCGCTGATGAAGGCCGCCGTCCGGATGTCGGTCTTCCGGCCGTGCTTCACCCACGTGTCGCGCACCTGGTTCCAGGAGGAGATCATCGTATCCTCGAGTCCGGAGTTGACGAGGTCCTCCTCGTCGGCGCCGTGGGACAGCCGTGCCATGCGCTCGGCGCCAAGGGTCTTCCCGGTGAGGTCCTCCACCGCCTTGAGCACGTTGGTGAACGCGGTCTCCTCGAAGCGCTTCTCCATGCGCCCGAAGCGCACGTGGGAGAGGTTCTTCAGCCACTCGAAGTAGCTGACCGTGACGCCGCCGGCATTGAGGAACAGGTCGGCGAGCACCATCACGCCGCGCTGGTGCAGGATGCCGTCGGCCTCGAAGGTGGTGGGGCCGTTGGCGCCCTCGGCGATGATCCTCGCCTGGATGCGGCCGGCGTTGGCGGCCGTGATCTGGCCCTCGAGGGCGGCCGGCACGAGGATCTCGCAGGGCAGTTCGAGCGCCGCGCGGGAATCCGCGAGGAAGGTGGCGCCGGGAAAGCCCTTGATCGTGCCGTGCTCGCGGCGGTGCGCCATCACCGCCTGCAGGTCCATGCCACGCTCGTCGTGGAGCGCCCCTTCCGCCTCCGCGATCCCGACCAGCACCGCGCCCCCTTCCTGCAGGAACTTCGCGGCGTGGTAGCCCACGTTGCCGAGGCCCTGCACGATGAAGCGCTTCCCGGCGAGGCCCGGCGTGAGGCCGATGGCCTTCATGTCCTCCGCGTTGTCACACGCCTCACGCACGCCGTAGAACACGCCGCGCCCGGTGGCCTCGGTGCGGCCGCGGATGCCACCCTGGGCAATCGGCTTGGCCGTCACGCAGCCCAGCGCGTTCAGGTCACCGACGGCGAGCTGGGCGTAGGTGTCGGCGATCCACGCCATCTCCTTGCTGGAGGTGCCATAGTCCGGCGCCGGCACGTCGACGCCCGGGCCGATGAAGTTCTTCTTCCAGAGCTCGAAGGTGTACCGCCGCGTGATCCGCTCCAGCTCGGACTCGCTGAACTCCTTGCGGTTGATCTTGATGCCGCCCTTGGCACCGCCGAACGGCACGTCCACCACGGCACACTTGTACGTCATGAGCGAGGCGAGCGCCATCACCTCGTCCTCGTTGACGTTGATGGCGTAGCGGATGCCCCCCTTGGTGGGGAGCTTGTGGTGGCTGTGTTCCGCGCGCCATCCGACGATGGTGCGGATCGTGCCGTCATCGCGGAGGATCGGGAAGGTGACGCGGTAGACCGCGTTGCACTCGCGGATCTGGTTGAGGAGGGCCTGCGGATGGTTCGTGAACGTCGCCGCCGCATCGAAGGCGCGATGGACCTGACCGAGAAAGCTCTGTTCTGACATGGGGTTCAGGAGGAAGTGGGTCGAACGAGCGTGCGGCAAAGGTGCGGGGCGTGCACGGTGCAGGCCAGCCACACCGTGCGCGAGGCCGCGGCGCGTCACCACTCTGATGGTCGGCCCGGGACCAGGAACCCTTGATCCGGCGGCGCGGCGCACCGACCTCGTCCGTGCGTGCTGCGCATGACACCGGGAGGCGCCGAGGCCGCACCCGCATAGCTTGGTGGCAGGTGACCAAAGCCATCCGACCTCCGCTCGCGACGCACGGTGTGGTGCGCGCCGTCCATGCCGGGCCGATCCGGTCCCTGCGCTCACCACGCGAGCCGGATGGCCACGCCACGACCTGGCGCTCCGCGATCCTGAAGGCACCGATCACACGCGCCGACGTGCGTCTGCTGGGACTCGCGGGTGACGAGCAGAAGGAGACACGGCACCACGGCGGTCCACAGAAGGCGGTGCTGGTCTACGCTGCGGCGCACTACGACGCGCTGTGGGACGCGGTGCTCCGTCCGCACGCCGCAACGCACGCGGCGGCGCTGCGCGCGATGTCGCCATCGGTGGACGCAAGCCGGTACGGATTCGGCGCGTTCGGCGAGAACCTCACCGTGGACGGGCTCACCGACCAGACGGTGTGCCTGGGTGATGTCTGGCAGGTCGGCGACAGCGAGATGGAGATCACCGAGCCGCGTGGCCCCTGTGCGACGCTGGCGCGCCGCTGGCTCCGGCCGGCGCTGCGGCGCGAGGTGACGGAGACGGCGGCGGCAGGCTGGTACAACGCCGTGAGGCGCGAGGGAGCCGTGTCACCCGGTGACGACGTGGTGCTGCTGCGCCGGGTGCAGGAGGACTGGACCGTGGCGCGCGTGTTCGCGCTGCTGGAGTCTCCCCGCGCCACCCGCGGTGACCTCATGGCCCTGCGTGATGCGCCGGGCACGCATGCGGGGCTCCGCGAGCGGCTCACGCGGCGCGCGGCCACGCCGTCACGGACGACGGCGTGACCCGCTGGTCAGACGAGCGTGACGACGACGAAGGTGTTGGTGGCGTTCGCCGTGACCGCCCTGGCCACGAGATTGCTGGTCCGCTTCTGCCCGCCGGTCCAGACGCCGGCGGCCGAGAAGAGCGCGCCGTGGTTGGTGCACTTCCAGGTGCCCGAGGACTGCAGCGTGACCGTGGTGCCGGAGTGTGGGCAGCGGAGTGAATAGGCCGCGAAGCCGGTGGCAGTGCGGGTCAGCGCGACCGGCGGATTGGAGCTGATCTTCGCGACGCCTCCCGCCACCGCGAGCGCGGGATGGTCCGCGATCGTGATGCCGACCTGATTGGCACCGACGGGTGGATTCCCGGGTGTCGGCGTGGGCGTGGGCGCTGGCGTTGGTGTCGGAGTCGGAGTCGGGGTTGGCGTCGGCGTCGGCGTCGGCGTCGGCGTGGGTGAGACGCCCGTCAGCCGTTCCTCTGCCGACAGCTCGCCACCACCGCAGGCGCTCAACGTCAGCGCGATCGCGGTGAGGGTGGCAACCGAGACGAAGTCGCGTCGCGAGATCGCCGCGAGCTCCTCGGCCTGTCGTGCCGCCACGGCATCTGCCAGCGGGCAGCCCGGGCATTCGTGTTCGTCGGCGTGCACCTCATCGTGCGCCATGCAACTCCTCCTGGTGTGGCCCGCCCGGCTGAGCCGGGGACGGGCGCGTCAGGGCGGCCTCGCCGCCCGCGTGAGCATGTCGGGTGGCCGGCGCCATCGCGCCGGCGGTCCCGGTCAGGCCGGCACGAACGCCGCCGCCCAGCCGGCGGCATCCTCGTCGCTCTTGATGATGTTGTCCACGTCCACCACGAGCTCCGCACCGTCCCGGTGGATCGGGCGGCGATCCATGCTGCGGGTGGCGCGGCCGCGGATGTATTCGCCGTCGATGCGGTACTCCGACTTGTGCTTCGGACAGAGGAACGCCGTGTCGCCGCCCTTGATCCGCA